>JBEBDP010000212.1:0-4033 GCA_041156925.1 Bacteroidota bacterium
AAAACAAAGAATGGGGTTATGGTGATGCAGATCCTGCAAGTTTTAATCCGACAGATTTTGATGCTGACAAAATAGTTGCCGCCTTTAAAGCTGGAGGTTTAAAGGGGATGGTATTGGTTGCAAAACACCATGATGGTTTTGCGCTTTGGCCTACAAAGACAACGAACTATAACATTAGTCGCTCTCCATTTAGAAATGGCAAAGGTGATATGGTGAAAGAGTTTGAACAAGCTTGTCGTAAGGCAGGGTTAAAATTTGGCGTCTATTGTTCACCTTGGGATAGGAATCATCCAGATTATGGAACCTATGAATATGTGCAACAATATCGTGAACAATTGAGAGAATTGTATACCAACTATGGAGAATTGTTTATGTCGTGGCACGATGGAGCAAACGGTGGTGATGGATATTATGGTGGAGCGAGAACCACCAGAAAAATTGATCGTAATACTTACTACGCCTGGGATACTACTTGGCAGCTGACAAGAAAGCTGCAACCTATGGCCAATATATTCAGTGATATTGGTTGGGATGTTCGTTGGGTGGGAAATGAAAATGGATTTGCAGGAGAGACTTCATGGGCAACTTTTACACCTGTCCCTGCAAAAGGCGAAAGTAAGGCCTTCCCAGGTAACCTCGATCATGAACAAAATCCATTCGGCACAAGAAACGGAAATTCCTGGGTGCCTGCAGAGTGTGATGTACCCTTGCGCAAAGGATGGTTCTGGCATCCAGAACAAAAAGATCAAGTAAAAACGCCAGTACAGTTATTTGATATTTACCTCAAAAGTGTTGGTAGAGGGGGTGCTCTGGATATAGGAATAGCACCCAATACAAAGGGGCAATTAGCAGATGAAGATATAGCATCACTCCAAGGATTTGGAGAGATTGTTCAGAAAACATTTACTAATAATCTGGCGCAAGATGCCAGATTCAATGCTTCTGATACACGTGGAAAAGATTTTGAACTGAACAAGTTAACAGATGATAACAAGCTGACTTATTGGGCTACACATGATGAAATAAAGAACGCAACCATCAATCTTGAATGGGATGAAAATCAAACAATTGATTTTATAAGATTACGTGAGTACATCCAACTGGGACAAAGAATAGAGAAAGTTAGTATTGAAAGTTTTGAATCAGGTAATTGGGTTAAAGTTGGGGAAGCAACTTCCATAGGAGCTGCTAGAATCATTTCATTGAATAAAACTGTACATTCAAGAAAGCTAAGGGTGATGATTGAAGCACCTACTTGTATCACGCTAGCTGAATTAGGTTGTTACAAAAAATATAAACCATAATTTTTAATTTGATTTTATGCGATTGCTTTTTACCTGTTTATGCCTTATTGCACTTCATGTTGCACAAGCCCAAAAAGATTTTTTGAATGAGTCTGTTCAGGAAAAAGATATACGAATGGAATGGTGGAGGGATGCAACCTTTGGTATGTTTATTCATTGGGGACCTTACGCAGTGCCGGCTGGTTTTTATAACGGCAAAGAAGTAAAAGGTGTTGCTGAGTGGATCATGCATACGGGTAATATTCCCATTAATGAATATGAGACTTATGTAAAGCAATTCAATCCTACTCAATTCAATGCAAAAGAATGGGTGGCTATTGCCAAGAATGCAGGTATGAAGTATATCGTGATTACTTCAAAGCACCATGACGGGTTTAGCCTATGGGATAGCAAAGTGTCTGATTACGATGTAATGGATGCTGCCCCTTTTAAACGTGATATTCTCAAAGAATTATCAGAGGCTTGTAAAGAGGCTGGAATTCAAATGTGTTTTTATCATTCCATCATGGATTGGCACCAACCTGATGCTGAAAGTAAAAAGGACTATACACATCAAAATACGGCAGCACCTGATTTTACACGTTATAGAGATACCTATCTAAAGCCACAGCTCAAAGAATTGGTTGAGAAATATGATCCAGCAGTTTTGTGGTTTGATGGTGAATGGATTCCTGAATGGACTGAAGAGCAGGGAAGGGATTTGTATAATTATCTACGCAACTTCAAACCTAACTTAATCATCAACAACAGAGTGGGTAAAGGCAGAGCGGGGATGCAAGGCATGAATTTGTACAAAAATGCTGCTGGTGATTTCGGAACTCCTGAGCAGGAAATTTTAGAAGGAACATCTGATACTGATTGGGAAAGCTGCATGACCATGAACGACTCATGGGGATTTAAAAAGAATGATGAAAATTGGAAATCAAGTGAGACTTTGATTCACAACTTGGTTGATATTGCTGCTAAGGGAGGTAATTATTTATTGAATGTTGGACCTACAGCAGAGGGCATCATCCCTGTTGCATCTGTTGATCGATTAAAAGAAATGGGTGATTGGATGAAGGTGAACAGTGAGGCAATTTATTCGACAAAAAGCACGAAAAAATTCAAAGAGGGTGATGTAAAGTATACCCTTAGCAAGGATAATAAATTCGTTTATGCAATTGCTACCAAGACAGTAAATGGTCAATTACAACTTACTAATGTGTCTGTTAGCAAGGGGAGCAAAATCTATATGTTGGGTGTAAAGCGTCCGCTTAATTATAAAGTAGATAGCAATGGAAATTTAAGCATAGACTGGCCAACAAATCTTCCTTGCAAGTATGCATGGACAATTAAGATTGAAGGTACGCCTAAAGCTTAAATACTGTACTCCAGGGCAAGAAAGGCATCCCATATCTTTCTTGTTATAATGTTGGTTGAAATTTCATATTGATGCTTGTTGTCGATCATGGCAACAGGTACTAATCTTTTGGTGGAACTGCTAATGAAAACTTCTTTGGCTTGTTGTAGTTCTTCTAGATGGATATCTCTTTCTTCAGATGATAGACCTAAAGTTTCAGCAATCTTGATGATGTTTTTTCTGGTTATGCCCTTTAGCATCCCTTGTTTTGGGGTAACTATAACATCATCTTTTGTTACCATGAAAATATTTGATCTTGGGCACTCTGTAATGCTACTTTCGTTGTAATAAAGCAAGTCGTCTCCATTTTGTTCTTTCATCCATGGCTGAAGCCAAATGGCCATTAGGTAATCAGTTGTTTTAACATCTGCTAATTGTCTTTGGAATGCTCTTGTAATTAAGTGTAGACCTTTGCTCGACAATTCATCAGGTAGTTTATCCATTGCTTGTTGAATAACAGCAAGACGAGGAAGAGTTATGGTATATCCATCTGAAGAAGCACCTCCTGTTAGTAGTATTCTCATTCCACTATATGGCAGTTGGTTCTTATCAATTAATTCATAAACTATCGACTTTATTTCATCTCTGTTATAGCCAATGGGAAGGCGCATTTTTTCTGAAGAATAAAAAAATCGATCTAGATGATCATCTATAAATAATGCTTTATTGCCTGTTGTTCTTAAAAAATCAAAGATGCCATATCCTCTTTGGATACCAAGATCATTGAGGTTCAGTCCGGATACATCAATTGGTAGAAACTTGCCTTCTTGAAAACAAACCAAGCTATTCATCAGATTCATTTAGGATGAAATTAAGAAATCCTGCTTTGAATGTATCTTTATGCTATCAAATTGAATAAGATGGAAATAGGGATAGATAGTTTTGCGGCTAGAATGAGTGGTAACAATGAGCATGCGGAAAATGATGCAGTGGCCATGAATGAGTTGATAGATCGTATGGTCTTTGCAGATGAAGTGGGGTTAGATTTTTTTGGTATTGGTGAACATCACCGAAAAGGATTTTTAGATTCAGCTCCTACGTTAATACTTGCAGCTGCTGCAGCAAGGACTAAGAAAATTAGACTCGGGACTGCAGTTTCAGTACTTAGTGCTGCTGATCCAGTCAGGGTTTTCCAAAATCACGCCACTTTAGATTTAATATCAAATGGTCGAGCAGAGTTGGTTGCTGGAAGGGGTTCGTTCATTGATGCCTATCCTTTGTTTGGGATGAACCTTGACGATTACGATGAATTATTTGTTGAGAAGTTGGATTTGCTGCTCAAGATAAGAGAACAGGAATTTGTTACATGGTCGGGGCGTTTCAGAGC
>JBEBDP010000213.1:0-3101 GCA_041156925.1 Bacteroidota bacterium
AAATGAATAAATTTATTTCTTGCCTTGTAATATTTACATTTTCTGTTACTGTAACAAGAGCACAGTCATTTCTAAATGAAGTCAATACTTTCTCAAAACAAGATTCACTTGATGCGCCAAGTAAAAATGCAATATTACTTATTGGGAGTTCATCTTTTACGTATTGGAAAGATGTAGCAACTTATTTCCCGGGACGCGTCTTTATCAATAGAGCCTTTGGCGGGTCGTCACTTACTCATCAGATTGAGTATGTAGAAAAAGTAGTTTATCCTTATCAACCTAAGCAGATACTCATTTATTGTGGGGAAAATGATATTGCAACTTCGCAAATGGTGACAGCCGATTCAGTTTTTAATAGGTTTGTAAGATTGCATCAGCTTATCAGAAAAAAATATCCTACTGTTAGGATTTCATTTGTTTCAATTAAACCTAGTCCAGTAAGGGCTGAGTTTCTCTCTACTGTCATTACGGCAAATAAATTGATAGCTGATTTTTGCAAGAGAAATAAAAAAACCGACTTTATAGATGTTTTCTCTTCTATGCTAAATACTGAGGGGAAGCCCATGGAGGGGCTATTTATTGCAGATAGGCTTCATATGAACGCCAAGGGGTACGCTATTTGGTCCAAGATCATTGCACCCTATTTAGTTGATTAGTTTGTTGCTTTTTACTCGCTTTAGATTGAACAGTTTTCCATTTAAGGCATTATATAAGAATGAATATTCATTCTATCTTTATTGTTGATTTTGGTAAACCATGTTGAGTAGGGTATTACACATATTGTTTTTTTGCCTAATTCATTTTATAGTTAGTGCCCAGGATCTATTCTATTCTCCTGCTGAATCTGGGATAGAGAACTTGCTTAAATATGAGGCAATCGGTAGGGTAGGGAAAAACATCTTGATTTACCGAGAACAAAGAGACCAGCACGTAGTAAGTGTTTTTGACAACAATATGAGTTTGGTTCGGAAAGTAGAGCTTTCTAATTTACCTAAAGATGTCTTAGGTGTTGAATTTATCAATACTGGTAGCAACCTTGTGTTGATTTATCAGTACATGGTAAAAAATAAATTATTTGTAGCTGCTACAAATTTGAATGAGGAAGTTAAAATAATCAGCGAGCCAAAGTTGTTGGATTCAACCTTGGTTGAAGATGTAGTTGAATTTCCTTTGTTTCAGTTGATTACTAATTCGGTTAAAAATTTGTTCGTATTGACTTATTTACGGCAATCAGGTGAAGGGCTTACTCGTATGAGTACAGCCATGTATCAACAGGATTTACAGTTAGTTGAGAAATCAGATTTGCTTGTTTCAACACCTGATGGTAGTGATAAACTAAATCAGTTTCAGCTAGATAACGAAGGAAATCTTGTTTTTCTGAGAAACGTTCTTGGTGATGAGTCAAATGACTTAGCAAGGTCTGATATTTTGGTAAAGCCAAGGGGGATTGATGAAGTGAAGAATGCTACAATCCAGTTCAACAAAATAGGGATCAAAGATTTGAGAATTGCAATCGATAATAAAAATGGTAGAGTTGTAGCGGCATCTATTTTTACTGGTGGTAAAAAGGGGTATGCCCAAGGAATTTTTTCACTGGTTGTTGATTTGAAGACAGGTAATGTTGCGCGTTGGCACCAAGAGTTTTTTTCTGATACGCTCAGAAAAGAGGTAAAAGTCAAGCACACACCAGATAGTAGAATTTTTGACGATTATTTTTTAGATGCCATCATTCCTTATAGCAATGGTGGATTTGCTTTGTTATTAGAATACAGGACTACTGAAGGAGGTAGAGGTGCAATTGTTGACAGTCGTTCTTTATACCGTTCTGAGCCATTGCCTCCAAGAATAGTATATAACGGAAATAATGCGGAAGGAAGTTTGTTTAGTGTCATTCGAACACCCTATCAACCCTTTCAAATGCCAGTTGAATCTTCTCCACGTTCCTATATACGTAACACAGGTGGCAATATGCTGATGTTCTCATTTAGTGGAGAGAGTGTTCTTCAGGATATTCAAATTCTAAGAAAATCACAGGAAGAATACAAAACATCGCACTTGTTATCATACGCGCTACTCAATAGTGGTTCGGGTATTCGATTTTTATACAATGAAAAAGAGAAACCTGAAATGAGTTTGCGCAGCGCAAGTTTCATTCCTGGTGAGCGAGTAAAGAGAAATCCTGCCATCAAGGGAGCCATCCCCAATATGCGTTTTCTTCCAAGGTATGCAACCCAAATCAGTGCCAATGAGTGCATCATACCATGTATTAAAGCTAATTATGGAAGTTTTGCACGTATCGTATTCTAGAGATTTATATTTAGTTTGTATCTTTCTATCCTAAATAAATAGCTTACTATGTCATATGTAGCAAATGATTCGAGGTATAATAAAATTGCTTACCGCAGATGTGGAAACAGTGGGTTGGTTTTACCCGCCATATCACTGGGTTTGTGGCACAACTTCGGGCATGTAGATCTTAGATCGAATTTTGAAAATATTCTATACACTGCATTTGATTTAGGCATTACGCATTTTGATTTAGCCAACAACTATGGTCCGCCCCCCGGAAGTGCTGAATCTAATTTTGGTGCTATTTTAAAAGATGGATTTGGACGCTATCGCGATGAAATAATTATTTCTACAAAAGCAGGTTTTACCATGTGGGATGGTCCATATGGTGATTGGGGAAGTAAAAAATACTTAGTAGCAAGTCATGATCAAAGTCTCAAGCGTATGGGCTTGGACTATGTAGATATTTTTTATCACCATAGACCAGATCCAAATACCCCATTAGAAGAAAGTATGGGTGCATTGGATTTGATCGTTAGACAAGGAAAGGCATTATATGCAGGAATTTCTAATTATCCGGCTGATTTGGCTCAAAAGGCTTTTGATATCTTAAAATCTTTGGGTACACCCTGTGTTATCCATCAACCTAAATATTCAATGTTCGAAAGGACTCCTGAAGATGGCCTTTTGGAAACCTTAGAGAAAAACAGGGTAGGCTGTATCGCATTTTCTCCTTTGGCGCAGGGGTTGCTTAGCGACAAGTACCTGCAGGGAATACCTGAACAGTCAAGGGCGGCCAGAAATCCGTCACT
>JBEBDP010000214.1:0-2555 GCA_041156925.1 Bacteroidota bacterium
TATCTTTGCGCCGGCAGGTCTTACACGACCAGCTCCTGCTGAACTCCCCCAGGACCGGAAGGTAGCAAGGGTAGGCGGTTGAGCGGTGCGATGTAAGCAACCTGCCATTTTTTTGTGAATAAATCGGTAATTCCTTTTCTTCCCTTTTAATTACCTTGCTGCCTCAAATTAATTCACATGAAGTTTTTTATTGATACCGCCAACCTCGCTCACATCAAAGAAGCAGCTGATTTAGGAATCCTTGATGGTGTTACTACCAATCCTTCCTTAATGGCAAAAGAAGGCATAAAAGGAAACGATAATATCCTCAAGCATTATGCTGATATCTGTGCATTGGTTGATGGCGATGTGAGTGCAGAAGTGTTGTCGACTGATTTCGATTCAATGATTAAAGAAGGTAAAGCCCTATCAGAAATACATCCCAATATTGTGGTAAAAGTCCCTATGATCAAAGATGGTGTTAAAGCTATCAAGTGGTTTACAGATCATGGAATCAGAACAAATTGTACATTGATATTTTCTGCTGGTCAAGCAATACTTGCTGCAAAGGCAGGTGCAGCCTATGTTTCACCTTTCATTGGAAGAATAGATGATAGCAGTTGGGATGGCATTGAATTGATTTCGCAAATTGCACACATATACACTGTTCAAGGATTTGAAACAGAAATATTGGCTGCCTCAATCAGAAACCCATTGCACATTGTGCGTTCAGCTGAGGCTGGTGCTGATATCTGTACTTGTCCACTAGATTCAATTCTCGGTCTTCTAAAACATCCATTAACCGATATCGGTTTGGCTAAGTTTATAGAAGATGCCAAGAAAATGTAAAGGCTGGTTTATAAGTTCCACCAATAATTAAATTTCAATACAACTGCTCTGTTCTTCACATTAAAAGGAGCAGGATAGTAATTGTCTGTATACACAATGAATAAGTCGGATGCAGGCTTATAGCGCCACTGTAGCCTAGAATTGATGTTGATGTTGTTCTGCTGGTTGTTGTATTGTACAAAGGTGGTGAGAAACAAGGTATTTGTAAACGTAATATCTAAACGAGGGCCCACCAACCAAAATGTTGTTTTGTTCCAAGGGCTTGGCAATGAAATATGGTTTACACTAGCTGCCAAGTTCAAACTGACATAGGGTTGGTAGCGATAGCCGATTTCTGCACTTATGAAACTTCTACTACCGTTGTTGTAATAACCACCAAATCTTGAAGAAACACTATAGGTTAACAATTGCTGTGGCTTGGAGTTGTAAGTTGTTCCAATTGCGTACCATTGGTGTTTGGTCCCTCTGCCTAAAGTATCCTTTCCAAAATTGGTTGGATCAAAAGGTTGAAGAAGCAGTATCTGGTCTCTTGACACCCATTGGGTGAAAGTGGATTGATCTCGGAGGGATAAAGTATAAGCTAAGTATGTTGTGTTTTCAGTGAAATTGAAGTGTTTATCAAAGAAATTAAATGATTCTAATTTGAGAGCATGCGAAGCAATCTTTGGATTTTTTACAAAAAAGAAGCGGGTGATGCCAGGAGCTAATCTGAAATAATCTTTACGGGGGACAAACCCAACATCTGCAGTATAGTTTCTTCCAACATATTCCTGTTGCCAAGACACCAACCATTTTCTTGTTGAGTATTGCAAATTCGCAGCGTGCACCCAATCTTCACTGGTGGTTTGCTTAGAGAATGATTTGAGTAAAATAGCTTTTCCCGTCCAATGGTTATTGGCAGAAGCGAGGTTGTATTCTATACCAATGTTTCTGTTGTAGGGATTTACAAAATAAGATGCATCTTTTTCATCAGGTTTTAAAACTTGATCTCGGTTGACGAAAATCAAACCAATATTTGATCTTGAAAACACTCTTCTTTGTAAGGCAAATACAGTGTAATTCTGAGAAGCAGTCTTTGTATCTAATACGCGATCCGTCTGCATATTCATGAAACCCATTCGCCAGTCTTTGTTTAATTTACCACTCAATCTAGCACCAAATTGGATAGGGGCATTTAATCCAATTCTTCTGGAAAAGAAAGGTCTGATAGTGTTGTACCCAAAATTGTTTACCTGGTCTCCATTCTCAAGAAAAAACTGTCTTCTTTCTGGAAAGAAAAGTTCAAATCGATCAAGATTGGTGACTTGTCGATCTACTTCCACTTGAGAAAAATCGGGATTAACAGTAAGGTCGAGATTCAGTGCTGAAGTGACTGCTACTTTTGCTTCAACACCAACTTGTTTTCTATAAGATGAAGGAGTACCTGCAAGATGATTTTTGGAAATACCACCTAAAACATAAGGAATAACTGAAATGTTGGTTCCTGCATTGGGAGGTGGTTGATCCCAAATCAATTGTCCAGTGTAGGCCAGTGAAGCAGTAGGAAACTGACGTGGAACAGGAGCCCAACTTGATTTCTCTGCTACTGTGATATCTAATCTACTGAAATTTATTCCCCAAGTACTAATACCATTTTTATACCTAATGGTCTTAAATGGAATGGAGGCTTCCCAAATCCATTTGTCTTTATATGTCTTTACATGAGAAGTCCACTTGTTATCCCAGTT
>JBEBDP010000215.1:0-15260 GCA_041156925.1 Bacteroidota bacterium
TTTCAAGCATTTGTTGCTCATCTACTTTATTTCCTACCAGCAACCATTGTTTAGCAGTCTGCCTCAATTCGTCTACTACTTCAGTTAAAGTGCTATTGGTTTCTGTTGTAGCATCAAACAAATACAATACAAGATCTGCATTGCGCATTTTTTCTTTACTCTTCTCTACCCCTATTGCTTCTATTTCATCAGCACCTTCTCTTATACCTGCAGTATCAATGAGTCTGAATAAAACTCCATCAATATTTAAAATCTCTTCAATGGTATCTCTGGTTGTACCAGCAATAGCACTTACTATAGCACGATTTTCTTTTAAGAGGGCGTTGAGCAAGGTTGATTTACCTGCATTGGGTTTACCAATAATTGCAACACTTACACCATTCTTGATGACATTGCCCAATTGAAAAGATTCTAAAAGCTCGTTGACTGTTATACTGATTCTGTTGAGCAGATCAATCAAACTTCGTCTATCAGCAAATTCAACATCCTCTTGTGAGAAATCCAATTCTAGTTCTATTAAGGCAGAAAACTTGATCAACTCTTCCCTTAATTGAGAGAGGACGTGCGAAAAACCTCCTCTGACTTGATTTAAGGCTGTTTCCTGGGCTGCTTTTGTCCCGGAGGCAATTAGATCAGCAACGGCCTCTGCCTGCACCAAATCCATTTTACCATGCAAAAAGGCACGAAGGGTGAATTCGCCCGGAGTGGCTAAGCGCGCACCGCGACGAATACAGGTGGAAATGATTTGTTGTAAGATAAATGAAGAACCGTGACAAGAAATTTCAACTACATCTTCACCTGTATATGATCGTGGGCCTTTGAACAAAGAGACCACCACTTCATCGAGTTTAACGCCATCATCCATCAGTAACCCAACATGCAAAGTATTGGCAGGTTGATCCACTAATTTTTTGGAGATAAAAAGTTGATCTACCAATTCAATGGAACCTTTACCACTTAACCTGATTACACCAATTGCCCCTACTCCTTGAGGTGTGGCCAAAGCGACAATAATATCATTCCATTTGAGATCAGACATGTAGCAAAATTAAGTTGTATTGCCCGGTATAGAAATAAAAAAAGTCGCCTCGCAAAAACGAGACGACTTAAGTATTGTACGAGTAATTCGACTATTCTTCAGCCAATTGGAAGGTAACAGGCTGACGACGGTAGGCCTTTACGTTTCTACCATTCTGAACAGCTGGTTTCCATTTTGGACCCTTTTTAATTGCATTTACTGCAATCTCAGCCAATTTAGAGTTAGGAGGAAGACAGTTACCTACGCCTGCTTCGCTGCAAGGCAAGGCACGTACTTCACTCACTGCACCTTCTTTGTCCACGATGAAAAGAACAACCACAGTACCAGAGCGACCATCATCTTGGAGCTCATCAATGTTTCTTTCAATTTCACGTGTTACGTAGCGGGTCCATCCATTGGTACCTCCAGGGAATTCAGCATCGATTTCCACTTTCTGGAATACTTTGTCGTAGTCTTCTTGAGCAGGAGCTTCAACTACAGTACTCTCTACTGGTGGAGCAACGATACCTTCGTCCTTAGAACCTTCTTGGTTAACGGTACCAATTTTGGTGTCTTCGAGTTTTTCCACTTCTGGTGGCTTCTCGTCTTCCTTAACATCTTCATCCTTCACAACCTTTGGAGGAGTGAATTTTGCCATTTCAACCTTAGGAGGCTCTGGTGGCTTCGGAGGTGGAGGTGGTGGTGGTTCTGGTTGCTCGTCCTGTTTGATTTCCTCCAACTGTACTTCTTTAATTTCAACTTGGCCTTTTTTAGCACCAAGATCTAATGAAGAAATAAATGAAAGGAGCAAAATCAATAGACCCAATGCTACAGTAAGTAGCAATGAGTTACGGAGTCTTTTGTTATAACCCGTACGCAACTCATAAGCACCATAACTCTTGTTCCTGCCCTCAAAAATGAGGTCGATCAAGTCAGCACTTAATATTTTATTTGCATCCATTGTAATGCTTTTTTATAAGATTCAATTTTCTTTAAATTTCATACAATCACTTGATACCTGCAGCAGCTTCAGTAATCTTTACCAACTGGTATTCGACATCTGAAATATCTACCATAGCATATCGCTTGATTTCGTTGATGGTCATTTCATCCAAGATGTCTACTGTGTTTTTGTAAGTAGCATCAATTGTTGGTTTAATGATCATCACCAAATCTTCTGGATTTGTACTTTGTTTTTTACGGATGATTTCATCCCTAATGGTCTTGAATGAGGCAGAGCGGAAATTTCCTGGAGCTGCTGGATCCATTCCCTCATAGAAATATACCACATCATCCTTTCCGAGCATAATGGTGAAGGCACCTGACTCCTTTACTTTATTTTGCTCTTCTGGCTTATCTACATCCTTAGGCATGAAAAGATTCATGGCCGTTGGCTGAGACATGGTTGTGGTAAATATGAAGAAGGTGATCAACAAGAAGCCCAAATCCACCATCGGTGTCATATCCACCTTGGTCGACATCTTTTTGGCCTTCTTTACACCAGGCCCTTTTTTGTGCCCGCCGCCATCACCACCTGAGTCAATACTTGCCATATTCGGTTAGTTTAAATGTTATAACTTATTTGCCTCCTAAGATTTGTTTCTGACGGGTAACATATAATGCTGTTCCGGCAGGTGCATCTTCTGGAGAAGTAACCAACAAGAATTTGTTTTGGTCATTCAATTTGAATGCATTCAACACATTCTTAAATGATGGATACTTTGTGCTGTTATCAGACTTGATCAACAGGTTCAATTTCTTACCAGAATAGGCCACCAAAGCTTCTCTTACCCAGGTAGTTAATTCACCACCTGTAGAATCAGCACAAGGAATACCTTCTTGCTGCTTCAAAGCTTCTTTTGTTGATTCAGCTTCTGGATCTAAAGAGAGTAAACTCTTTAGCTTGCTGAATGGAACTCCAACGCTTGGAGCGTTGATGAAGTTCTTCATTTCAGCAGGACCTAAGCCCAAACCACGAGTTTGGTTCATGCTTTGGATCAAAAGCTGACGTGATTGTGGATTATCCATTGAAATAAAAACCCTGCCATCTTTGTCGATTGACACCATGAAGGCGTCCTTCTCTGGCAACGCAGTCGAAGAAACCGAGTTAGGAGTTGTTACCTCCACAGGCTCTTCCGGCTTGAATTTCGTTGCCAACATGAAAAACGACAGAATAAGGAACGCAACATCCACGAAGGGAGTCATGTCGTTATCCGGCGCATGTTTTTTTATTTTGACACTTGGCATGTTTACAATTTTAAGATTAAGATGCTAATTCACCTTTAATTCCACATGGGGAACTAAATTATTTGTACTGAGATACGAAGCTCTGGGTCAATGTGAAACCAGACTCGTCAATACCATAAGTGATAGAATCAATCTTAGTTGTGAATACGTTATACATCATCAAGGCTACAGATGAAGTACCGATACCGAGTGCAGTATTATAAAGTGCTTCAGAGATACCTACCGCAAGTTCAGCAGCAGCACCAGAACCACCTTCTTCACCTAGAGAAGAGAATGATTTAATCATACCCAATACTGTACCCAAAAGTGCAACAAGTGTACCCAATGAAGTAAGTGTAGATAAGAAAACCAAGTTCTTTTGCAACATTGGTAATTCAAGAGCAGTAGCTTCTTCAACTTCTTTTTGAATAGCTGCAACTTTCTGATCTGTAGAGAATTCATTTGCAGAGATCATCTCTTTGTACTTTTTAAGACCAGCTTTCATAACGTTACCAACGCTACCTTTTTGCTTATCGCACAATGCAATAGCAGCATCAACATTTTTGTTAGCAAGTTCAAATTGAACTTTGCGAACGAAATCTGAATTTGATGCAGTACCAGTTGCTTTTCTGATGGTAAGGAAACGCTCGATAGAGAAAACCACTACCATGAAAAAACATCCGATCAAAAGTGGAACGATAATACCACCTTCATACATTTTGTTCCAGGCACCAATCGGACCTTTGTGCGAAGGCCAGAAACCGCCCAATTCATCCGGCTTAGTGAATCCATCCGGGTTACCCAAAATAAATCTCCATACTGCATATCCAGCGATGATACAAATGATCGGAGCTAGATAAGAAATTGCGTTACCACCACCTTTGGATTGAGCTGAGGTTGATGCTTTAGCAGCTGCATTTGGTTTAGTTTCTGCCATGACTTTCGTTTTTTGATTTAAAGATTACGGTTTGGTAAAAAAATATGTTTACTATGCTACTAAAATAGACAATCTGATGAAATAACCAAGTTGTATATTTTAAGGGCGGTGAGCAAGATAATAAAATTGATTAAAAAAAGCACAAGGGTGGAAAAAAATTAAAATTTGTTCAAAATGGCGCAAATTTTATATGTAAAAGGCATCATTACCATTCATAACAAAACTGTGTTTTTTTCATCATAAGGACTATATTTACCATCCACTTAAATCGCGAAAAATGAGAGCAAATCAAATTCTCGGGGCAATGTTAGTAGTTTCCCTGACCATCACAAATCAATTTTCTGCAGTTGCTCAGGAGAGAAGGGATAGAAACCCTACTCCACCACCAGCAGGTGCACCTGCTGCACCAGCAGCAACTCCTCCAGCTGCGCCACCAGCGCCAGCTAAACCTGGACCAAAGCCTTATAAGGATGTTATTACCGCTAAGGCAAAAACAACCAAGGGTTTGTTTACTGTACACAAGATAGATGACAAGTATTTTTTTGAGCTTCCTGAAAATCTATTCGACAAAGAAATCATGGCCATTACTCGTTTCAGCAAAGTTGCTGGAGGCGGTGGTGTTTATGGCGGTGAACTTGCCAACCAACAGGTTGTAAAGTTTGAAAAAGGTCCGGATAATAAAGTCTTCATGAGAGTGGTTACACTCATCAGTGTTGCAGATTCATCTCAACCTATTTACAAAGCAGTTAGCAATTCTAACCTTGACCCTATCGCTGCTTCATTTGATATCAAATCATTGGGCAAAGATTCAAGCGGTGCGGTTATTGAAGTAACAGATTTCTTTAAAGGCGATAACCAAGCTGTATCTGTGAGCAGTCAAGCTAAAAGAAGGTTGAACCTAACTGGACTACTCAACGATCGCTCTTATATTGATGTGATCAAGAGTTTTCCAATCAACACTGAAGTAAGAACAGTGAAAACCTATGGATCATCTCCTGCTCCAGCAGGTATGGGTGGTTTTCCTGCCGCATCTTCATTACCAGCAGCAAATGCAGCAGGTGCAATCACCCTAGAGATCAATACTTCATTCATCAAGTTGCCTGAAAATCCAATGCAGCGCAGAATGAATGATCCGCGTATTGGTTTCTTTGCTGAAGATTTTACCAGGTATAGTGATGATCAACAAAAAGTTGAAAACGAAAGTTTCGTAGTTCGTTGGAGATTAGAACCTAAAAAAGAAGATGTTGAAAAATGGAAGAAAGGTGAATTGGTTGAGCCAATAAAGCCTATTGTTTATTATATCGATCCAGCTACTCCAAAAAAATGGAGACCTTATTTGATTCAAGGTATCAACGACTGGCAGAAATCATTTGAAAAAGCCGGCTTCAAAAATGCAATCATTGGAAAAGAATGGCCAGAGAATGATAGCACCATGAGCTTGGAAGATGCTCGCTTCTCTGTGCTTCGTTATTTCGCATCCGATATTCCAAATGCATATGGTCCGAATGTACATGACCCACGCACAGGAGAAATCCTTGAAAGTCACATTGGTTGGTACCATAACGTAATGAGTCTAGTACACGATTGGTATTTTGTGCAGACTGCTGCAGTTGATGCAGGAGCACGCAAAATGAAATACGATGACGACTTGATGGGGAATTTGATCAGATTCGTTTCTTCTCATGAAGTTGGCCATACACTTGGTCTTCGTCATAACATGGGATCAAGCAGCAAAACTCCTGTTGAGAAATTAAGAGATAAGACATGGGTTGAAGCAAATGGACATACTGCTTCTATCATGGACTATGCTCGTTTCAACTATGTTGCTCAACCAGAAGACAATATTGGCCGCTCTGGCCTTTTCCCAAGAATTGGAGATTATGATGATTGGGCAATTGAATGGGGCTATGGTTATGGCGCTGATGATGTTGAAGCTGATAAAAAACAACGCAATAAATTGTACAACGATCGTATTGCTAAGAACCCAAGAATATGGTTTGGCACTTATGAGTATGGTAACATGTCAGACCCAAGAACACAGAGTGAAGACCTAAGTGATAACTCTGTAAAGGCAAGTGAGTATGGCGTTAAGAATCTTAAAAGAATTATGGCCAAGTTGCCAGAATGGACTGCTGAAGAGTCTGATAGATATGAGAACCTCGCTCAAATGTACCGTCAGACAGTTGGACAGTTCAACAGGTATATTGGACATGTATCTCGCAACATTGGCGGATACTACGAAACACAAAAAAGTGTTGAACAAGATGGAAGTGTTTTTGAAGTAACACCAAAGGCTGTTCAAAAAGAAGCAGTTGCTTTCATCAACAACCAATTGTTTGCAACTCCTACCTGGATGCTCGATCCAAAGATCTTGGATAAAATAAGCAGTCCAACTGGAGATCAACTTGGATCACTTCAAGACAACACACTTGGTAGTCTTCTTTCTGCAGGTAGATTAACAAGAATGACTACTTCATCTAAGCGTTTCCCTAACAGCTATGATATTGCCGAAATGTTCTCTGATTTGAAGAAAGGTATTTTCTCTGAATTGAGCTCAAAGAAAGCAATTGATGGTTATAGAAGAAACCTTCAGAAGAGCTATGTTGACAGAATGAGTGCTTTATTAGGAAATGCTCCAGCAGCAGGAGGAATCACCATTTCAATGGGTGGTGCAATTAGTGCTGGACCTGATCCAAAAAAGACTGATGTAACTTCTGTTGTAAGAGCTCACCTCTCCTCATTAAGATCAGAAATTCAGGCAACAATTCCTGCAACAACTGATACCATGAGCAAGTACCACTTGATGGATTTATCTGAAAGAATTAAAACAGCTTTAGACCCTAAATAATCAATGCAGGTTTTCCTGTCTAAATAAAAAAGCCCCGAGATTCGGGGCTTTTTTATTGTATGTACTTTTTATACAACAAGATTATTCGTAGCGTAGTGCAACTATAGGATCTAGCTTAGCAGCTTTCATAGCCGGATATAGTCCTGCTGCCAACCCAACTCCTGAACAGATAATAATACCGATGGATATGATGTTCCATGGAATAAAAAATGGTGTATCCAACAAGCTTCCAACCAAATTACCGATGATTACACCCAAGAAGATACCAATTACTGCACCCAATAAACTGATTAATGTAGACTCAAATAAAAACTGAGCACGAATAGAATTCTTTTTACCTCCTAGCGCCTTTATCAAACCTACTTCTTTTGTCCGCTCAGATACCGCCACCAACATGATGTTCATTAGACCAATTGCTGCGCCAATCAAAGTAATAAAACCGATTGCTCCAGCAGCTGCAGATATGGTTCCTAAGAGTCCAATAAATGTCTCTGCGATGCTATCACTTTTATCGACATAAAAATTATTATCCTCTGTAATCTCTAACCCCCGAATTGGCCTGAATGCTGATTCTGCCTCCCCTATGGCTGTTTCCATTTGGTTGATGTCGTTCACCATTACAGCAATTGAATACGACTGATTTGGATTAGCATATCGCTGTCGCACATTTGTATAAGTTGCAAAAATTACATTATCAGCTTGCAGGAAAGCACTTGATCCTTTTTCCTTTGTTACACCTATGACCCTGTATTTATTTTTTCCCACCCTGATCACTTGGTCCAATGCACGCTCTAATTTTGAACCAAATAATTTGAAAGCCACATCCCTACCAATGATGCAAATATCCATTCCACTCCGCACATCATTTCGGTTAAAATTTCGTCCGTGGGCTATTTCATATCCATTTAATTTCAAATAATTCTCATCTCCCCCGTTGAGTGAAACCGTTGGATTTGTCTTCTTGTTTTCAAAATTTACAATTTGATTTCTCGGACCATTTATACCTATGCTTACATCAGCAGGATAGTCATACATCTGTTTGAACAATGTCGCCTGCTTATAAGTAATTATTTTACCTGTATTTGATTTCTTGACTTTTCTATTGGTCTTGGTATTGGATTGAGTAACATTGGCACCATCATTACGGAACATCCTTCTTTCCTTAAATCTGATACTAAAGGCATTGGCACCCATTGTGGAAAAGCTATCCCTCAAACTATTGTTCATTGCCTCAATGGCTGTAATGATGCCTACAAGGGCCATAATACCAAAGGCAATAATTGCAACAGTAATGCCCGTACGTAATTTGTTTGCCCTTACAGTTCTCCAGGCTAGGACCAGGTTGTCTAGAAGTTTCATGACGTAAAAGTAATTAAACCTTTACATCGGTATCAAAAAGATTGATGAATGGAATATTATTCCCTATGGAAATGCAAAATTAGAGGAACATCACAAGCCAATCTGGATGTATGCCCAATGCCAGCAAAATAATAGCATTAACCACCATCATTACTTTAAAAAATGGTGAAAAGGTTACTTCCTCTGATGGCTGTCCCTGTTCTTCCTTAAAATACATGGCCTGTATAACCCTGAAATAATAATAGATGCTCACTGCAGCTCCTAGAATGGCTACAATAACCAACCAAAGTGAATTGCCGTATTTCATTGCCGAAAGGAGCATATAGTATTTCGCAAAAAAACCAGCTGTTAGTGGAATACCCGCTAATGATAATAAACTAACGAGCATCGAACCAGCAACCAAAGGATGCTTTTTTGCAAATCCATTCAGTCCTTCAATTGAATGATCTTTGAATTTGGCCAAAACTGCAAACAAACCAATACTGGCAATACCATAGGCAGCAAAATACAAGATGATGCCTTGTTTAGCCATTAGGTTCATTGCATATACACCCAATAGCATGAAACCCGCTTGTGCAATAGATGAATAACTCAACATGCGTTTTACGCTCTGCTGAAATACTGCAGTAATATTACCAACTACTATGGTTAATACGATGATTACACTTAATAAAACTTCCCATTCCGAATGGACTCTCCCAAATGCAGTTTCAAATAATTTCAAGAAGGCAAAGAAACCAGCTGACTTTACAAGGGTTGCCATAAATGAAGTATAGACTGTGGGCGTACCATCGTATACGTCAGGAGTCCAGAAATGAAAAGGAGCAGCAGAAACTTTAAATGCCATTGACACCATCAATAAAACTAAACCAATGGCTTTCATTGGAGTAAGAAAGGCTCCTCCCATGTTAATCCCTTCCAAATAAAATGTACCAGCATCACCGTAAAGAAATGCTATGCCCATCAATAGAATACCCGTTGAAAAGGAGCCCATTAGAAAATATTTCAATGCAGCCTCATTACTCTTAAGATTTGATTTATCACTTCCTGCAAGTACATACAACGGAATAGAAACAATTTCAATACCAATGAACAACATCAACAATGACTTAAACCCTGCAATAATTGAAATACCAGCTGTGATGAAGAAGATCAATGCATAGTGATCAGATGGAGATTTTGAACTTCCTTCAATTTCATTTGACGATAAAAGAAAGTACATGAGAAGCGTCAAATGACAAACTAAATTAAAGACAAAGCCAAAAGAATTATAGACAAGCATTCCCTTTGTGTCAATATTGAAAAAGGAAAGACCAGCATATTCCAACCAGTTTGCTACCAAGACCGCCAAAACACCAATAACAGCAACAATTGAAACTGTTTTTTTATTACTGGTTGCAAAACCAGTATACATCATCAGTACGCCCCACAAAGCAGATAATATAATTGCATTCATAACTTCTAATGTGTTTAGTTGGTGCCAAATTTATTAAGGATCAATCCCACAGTTTCAGTGATCATAGTAAAATATGGAGTAGGATAAAGACCCAAAATGAATATCAATAAGGTAATTACGGTTAACATACCTATTTGCAGTGCATTAATATCCTTGAAGGAAGTCACTGCTGCAGCTACTTCACCATAAAACACATTCTTTACCATGTTTAAGGTGTATATAGCAGATAAAATAATACTAACCCCAGCAAGTGCAGCAATCCAAGGTTTCATTTGGAACAAACCATTGAACAACATAAACTCTCCTACAAAGGCATTTGTCATTGGCAAGGCAATGTTCGCAAAAGCAATTATTACCATGAATATTGCAAGAATAGGTGCTTTCTTAGCAACGCCACCCAATTCAGAAATTTTCGAAACCCCTGTTTGTCTTTCAATAAGATCAGCAATCAACCACAAACCAACAATGTTAATACCGTGGTTGAACATCTGAATGAAAACTCCATTGAAAGCAACTGACTTTAAGGTGAACAAACCTGCTGCCATTAACCCTATGTGCGCAATAGATGAATAAGCAATGAGTCGCTTTACACTATCCTGTTTGATGGCAATAAAAGATGCATAAATCATACCAACAACAATTAAAATTGTCATTGGCTCTGCGTAGGTTTTTGCCGCAAATGGGAACATTGGTAATAACCACCTAATCACTCCAAACAATCCCATTTTAACCATCACACCACTTAGTATCATGGTAACAGGTGTTGGTGCTTGTTCGTAAGCTTCTGGCTGCCATGTATGAAAAGGAAAAATTGGCATTTTGATAGCAAACGCAATCAAGAACAAAAAGAACACCCATACTTGTTCTGCATTGTTTGGAGTAGCGTTGTAAAACGCAACGAGACTGAATGAACCCGCTGTCTTTAAATAGATGTAAAAAATACCTATCAGTAAAAACAATGAACCTACAAAAGTATAAATGAAAAATTTGAAGGTTGCTTTGATTCTTTTCTCTCCTCCATAAATAGAAGATAAAAAGTAAACAGGGATCAATGCAAGCTCCCAGAACAAATAAAATACTAGCGCATCAATTGCCATGAACACACCCATCAAACCACAAAATGTAAGCATCATTAGTCCAAAGAAAACATTTGGATTTTTATACTTACCTGCCGGAACATTCAGGATAGCTATAGGTACTACAATTGCAGTTAGTAAAGTAAGGGTGCGTGTCAACCCATCTAAGATTAATGCAAAGCTTGCCCCAATGCCAGGCAACCAAACATAACTCACCTGGTTGATCAACTGATATTTTACATCAGTATAAAATAAGCTTGAAGCAACTACTCCTAATGTGAGAATGGAAAAGAACATTGCCGTAGCTTTTGCCGCTTTTTCAGATTTCATGAAAAAGCTTAGCACACCACCTAATAATGGTAACCAGATCAAGAGTGCCGGAAAATTATCGAACGCTGCGAACATAATTAATATGGTTATTGATTATTTCCAGAACAATTGGAAAATGAAGAATAATATAATTGAGATCATCATGATCAAAATATAAGAACCTACTTGTCCACTCTGTAGCAAACGCATTTGGCGGCCACTGAACTGGACAGCCTTACCTACCCCATTGACTAAGCCATCTATAATTTTATTATCAACTACAGATCCCAAAAACGCTGCTAGTCTATCCAATGGTTTGATGATGATTGCATCATATAGCTCATCTACATACCATTTGTTGGCCAAAAATCCAGATACACCCTCAGTTGTATTTTCAGACTTGAAACCAGCTCCAAATAAACGACGGCTGAATAAGATGGCAACTACAATGAAACTGAGCAAGATCCCCATTAGCGCCCATTCAAGACTATGTGAAAGATGATGTCCTTCTTCAGCGTGACTGCCTAAAACAGGAGAAAGATAGGATGACAAAATATGTGCGTTTTCAGCAAACAATGCTGGAATTCCAACCCAACCACCTACAACTGATAAACCAGCAAGTACAATCAATGGGAAGGTCATTGCAAATGGTGATTCATGCAAATGGTGTTCCTGTTCATGAGTTCCTCTAAAGGAACCTGAGAAAGTAAGAAAATACAAACGGAACATATAGAATGCCGTCATTACAGAAGTCATTACCCCAAGCGCATATAATATTGGGCTCTTTACTAATGCCGCAGTTAAAATTTCATCTTTTGAAAAGAATCCTGCAAATGGAGGGATACCTGCGATAGCTAAACATCCAATTAAGAAAGTGATATGTGTAATCGGTAGCTTTTTTCTTAGTCCACCCATATTCATAATGTCCTGCTCATGGTGCATGGCATGTATAACGCTACCTGCTCCTAAGAACAACAAAGCTTTGAAGAACGCATGTGTCATTACGTGAAATACACCTGCCGTGTAAGCGCCCACACCCAAAGCCAAGAACATGAGACCAAGTTGGCTGACAGTAGAATATGCCAAGACTTTTTTGATATCATTTTGCTTCAATGCAATGGTAGCTGCCAACAAAGCAGTAGCAACACCAATGATGGCGATGAGATTTTGTGAAATTGGCGCTAGCGAATACATTACATTGCTTCTGGCAATCATGTAAATACCTGCAGTTACCATTGTTGCTGCATGTATCAATGCAGATACAGGTGTAGGACCCGCCATTGCGTCCGGCAACCAAGTATACAAAGGAATCTGAGCCGATTTACCCATTGCACCAATGAACAATAAAATAGTTATGCCAGTAATGACAGGTACTGGTGCTGATGCCGCTTTTGCAAATACTTCAGCATAAGTTATTGATCCAAACTGTTGCAACATCCAAAATACTGCCAACAAAAAACCTAAATCACCAATTCGGTTCATCACAAAAGCCTTCTTCGCCGCATTATTATAATTGTTGTTACCAAACCAATAACCAATCAATAAATAAGAGCACAAACCAACTCCTTCCCAACCTACGAACATCACAACAAAATTAGAACCCAATACAAGCAACAACATTGAGAACACAAAGAGATTCAAGTAAGCAAAATAACGCGCGAAATGAGGAACTGTTTCCTCATGCATATAGGCTGTTGAATAAATATGAATTAATGAACCTATACCTGTAATCACCAATAGAAACAAAGCACTTAGCTGATCTACTTGGAATGAAACCGGTATTTTGAGTCCCCCTACATTGATAAAGTCGAAATACTTGATCAACATGGTTTCAAATCCTGGCGCATTTACTTCTTGAAACACCAAGAGAGTGACAACAAAAGAAGCGATGAGTACTCCCGACCCTACAATGCCTACCAAGGCTCTGGACAAATAATTCCTGAACAATCCATTGATAAGGAAACCAATGAAAGGGAGCAATGGAATGAGAAAAACATATTTATTCATACAACGCTTTGAATCAGTTCAAACAATAATTAATGTTTCAATCGGTTTAGGAAATTAATATCAACCGAATGAATATTTCTATACAACATCACAATGATCGCTAGTCCAACTGTAACCTCTGCAGCAGCCACCACCATGATAAAGAATACAAATAACTGCGCTTCAGTACCTGCGGTTGTTGCACGATCTAATGCATATGCATTCAAGTGATGCATTTTTGAAAATGCAACTAACAAAACATTGACTGCATTGAGCATCAATTCGATGCACATAAAAATAATGATGGCATTTCTTCTCGTAAGCACACCCACTATACCGATAGTAAATAAGGCTATCGAAAGAAAGATGTAATAGTTAATTGGCATTACTTGCATATGCAAAAAATTAGGAAACGATTTTAGATGATTCTTTTTTACCCAATACCACAGCACCCACCATTGCACTCAAGAAAAGTATACTGCTGATTTCAAATGGAACAACATATTCTGTAAACAATACTTGTCCCAAGTTTTTGATTAACCCAATACTACCTTCACCACTTGTCTTTGAAACAGCACCTACATTATCTTTTAGTGCTGCAATGAGAACAAGCATCAAAGCACCACCAGAGATAGCAGCAGCCATTTTCATCCACTGGCTTTTCTGTGGCTCAGATTCAGTATTCATGTTCATGAGCATAATCACAAACAAAAACAATACCATAATTGCCCCGGCATAAACAATCATGTTTACAATAGCGAGAAACTGTGC
The DNA here is from genome assembly GCA_041156925.1 of Bacteroidota bacterium. GTDB lineage: Bacteria > Bacteroidota > Bacteroidia > Chitinophagales > Chitinophagaceae > Pollutibacter. Next base: position 13,987 of record JBEBDP010000215.1, read on the forward strand.
ATTCATTAAGATGTAATGTCCAGATATGGCAAAGAAAACCATGATCAGCCACAATACACTATGAACGGGATTGTTGCTAAAAACAACCATCAAGGCACTGAACAGCGCCAGTGCAGTGAGGAACCAAAATAATATTTCAGAAACAGGCATAATTAATTGTTTTTGGTTTGAGCCACTCTTGATCCTTTTGCTTGCTCATATTTCTCTTTATCCGTCTTTGGATTAGGTATTAATAATTCATCTTTTGAATACACAAAACCTTTTCTAGTGAAATTAGATGGAGCGAAAGTCTCAGATAAATAGATGGCATCTTTCGGACAAGCCTCTTCGCACAATCCGCAGAAAATACAACGCAGCATATTGATTTCATATTTTGCTGCATATTTTTCTTCTCTGTACAAGTGCTCTTCATGAGGCTGACGTTCAGCAGCTTCCATGGTAATGGCTTCAGCGGGACAAGCAACGGCGCATAGTCCGCATGCTGTGCAATTCTCCCTACCCTCCTCATCTCTGTTCAATACATGTAGTCCACGAAAAACCGGACTAAAAGGTCTTTTCTCTTCGGGATAATGAATAGTTGCTTTCTTTCTAAACATATGGCCCAAAGTAATGGCCATACCTTTGAGGATGGCTGGCAAATACAATTTCTCCATGAAGCTCATCGGCTTCTGTTCCAATACTTTTGCCCTTTTTGTTAAAAGTTCCATACAATTATTTATTTAACCACAACATTACTACTGCAGTAATGATCATATTTGCTAATGCTAATGGTATTAATTTCTTCCATCCAAGATCCATCAATTGATCATATCTAAATCTAGGAATTGTCCACCTTACCCAAATAAATAGGAAAAGGAAGAAAAGTATTTTTGAAAACAAGGCTACAAAACCAAGTAAGGCAACTAGGTTTGCTCCTAATGTTGAAACAAGTTCAGTTTCGTTTACAAATGGAATATCATAACCACCAAAGAACAAGGTAGCCATTACAGCACTTGAAATAAACATGTTTACATACTCAGCAAATAGATACAAGCCTAGCTTCATAGATGAATACTCTTGGTGATAACCAAAGTTCAATTCATTCTCTGCCTCAGGTAAATCAAATGGAGTTCTGTTACATTCCGCAAATACACAAATCAAGAAAATTAAAAATCCAAGTGGTTGATAAATGATGTTCCATCCACCTTCCATTTGTTGAGCGACTATGGTTTTCAAACTCAAGGTACCCGTCATCATCAGCAAAGCAATAAGTGATAATCCCATTGCTAATTCAT
>JBEBDP010000216.1:0-8770 GCA_041156925.1 Bacteroidota bacterium
CAGTAGCTTCCATGATGCTCTCGCCGAGCTTGGGCATTAATATATTGACAAGCGCCATTTTACCAATTAAGTTTCCAAATCCGGACGTAAAATTAGCCCAATTCCCCCTGAATTTAGCCTATAGAAGGAATAACTTATCCAATACTTTTCCTCAAAAAGTTGAGGGCATAAACAGCGGTCAGTTCAATATTTCTTTTCCTATCAAACCTAAATTGGAAACTTGTTACTTCTGTGGTATCGGAACTGCTGAAACCCACACAAACAAAACCTATTGGTTTATTTGGTGTATCGCCTGTTGGACCCATAATTCCTGATACTGCAAGCCCATAATCTGCCCCCGTTTTTTTCCTAACTCCCTCAGCCATTTCCCTTACTGTTTCTAGACTAACGGCTCCAAATTCTGATATGGTTTCTTCAGATACACCTAATAGTCCTGCTTTTAAATCATTTGAATAACTTACTACACCTCCTAGATAAAATGCACTGCTTCCTGGAATTAAGGTGATCAGATGTGAAATATACCCGCCAGTGCAACTCTCTGCCAATGCAAGTGTTTTATTGGATGATTTCAGTTGTTCAGCAATTGCTTCTTGTAGACTAATGTCTTTGTCGACAACCAAATACTCTTTGACAATATTTTTGAGTTCATTGAAGCTGTTATCCAATTGTTGGTTATCCTCAAATATTTCAATTGCGCTTAGCCTTAATCTAACCATACCATAGTTGGGTAAATAAGCTAGTTTGATGCCTTTTGAAAGTGATGATTCAAAATCATTGAGTAACTCGGCAAGAAATGATTCGCCTATTCCAGCTGTAAGTAAAGTGCGGTGTTCTATCGGACTAATGTCAAATCTCTTAAGAAGTTCAGGTATTACATAGTCTTCCATCATGCCCTTCATCTCAAATGGCACCCCTGGCATGCTAACAAATATTTTACCAGCTTTTTCAAACCACATTCCTGGTGCAGTACCTCTTTGATTTTGGATTACTGTACAAACATCAGGCACTTCAGCTTGTTTGAGGTTTCTTTCTAATAGTGGACGATTTAGTTTTTTGGTGAATATCTCAATCACATTTTCTTTTGCTTTTTCATCAATAATGAGTTTTCCGCCAAAATAAGAACAGAGTAAAGGTTTGGTTATATCATCTGAAGTAGGGCCTAAGCCACCAGTAATGAGTATAATGTCATTTTTTTCTTCTTCCTCTTGTAGGGCATTCCAGATATGCTCCCATTGATCTCCTATAGCAACTCTTCTGTTGATTGAAAATCCTGCTTTGTTGAGGGCTTGTGCCATCCAAGCACTGTTGGTGTCAATGGTTTGGCCAATGAGTAATTCGTCTCCAATGGTGATGATAGAAACAGTTTTAGGGACTTTATTACTCATGTCTGCTGATTAAAAAAAGGTTCAAGTTTAACGGTTAGCATAGAAGGCATCCCGGTTTTTTGAAAAGTAATTTTCTCCATGAAATACAATACAACCTTGCCTTTGCAGAGCAAATGGTTTTTCTCGTTATAGACTTCCTGGTGAAACTCTATTTTATGATCTTTTGGGAGATGCAAAAGAGAAGTACGGATGGTTAGTAAATCGTCATACAGTGCTGGTTTGATAAATTTACAATCTACTCCAACTACTGGCATAATGATTCCAGCTTGTTCAACATCTTTATACGTTATGCCTAGCGATCGCATTGCATCAGTTCTTCCCACTTCAAAGTATTCGATATACTTGGCATGGTAGACAACTTGCATTTGGTCAGTATCTGCGTACCTGACACGAACTTGAGTATCAAATGAAAACATGGTTATAATTTATTTGCTTGCAATACCATCCACACTTACTCTTCCTGGTCCACATAACAGAAGCGTAAAAAATCCAGCTAAAAATAATGTTGCTTTTTCACCTGTATCAAAAAAGTCCATGTTATGAACACTAAATAGCGCAATGGACATGTTGATGATTAAGGGTATTGCAACAAGTCTGGTGAAAAGACCTATGGTTATAAACAAGGCACAAAAGAATTCTGCAAAAATGGATAAGATGAGAGAGGATGTAGATCCAATACCAGCTAGATTGTAAAAAGCAGCTTTTCTTTCATTAAAATGAACAAGCTTGTCGTAGCCATGAGACATCATCAGCAAGCCAAGAGAAACCCTCAGCAGTAACATCGAAGCGTTGAATGCAAATGCATTGTAATGGATGCTTAAAAGTTTCTTCATTGTTGTGCTTGTTGAGCTATATTCTAAATGTTAGTTAAATGTTACTTCTCAAAGGTACAATATTGTATCATTCTGCTGAATTAGGAGTTATTTTTGATTGTTAAATTTTGCTGAAATGACCGGTAGGCCGATTGTAGCATATTTGTTTTCATTTGTATTTTTTCTCTTATTTGTTCTAGATGGAAATAGTCAAGTAACACTTGCTGTTTCTAAACGGAACTTGAATGTTCAAAAAGTACAAGAACTTTTTGATGCCAGACATTATGAGCAAGCCAAAAATGAGATTGAGTCTTTGCTCAGCACTCCTCAAATAAATGGTATTTTATCAGATCGCGATATTGAGAACTTGCAGTATATGCAAGCTGTTTGTGGTTTGTCTCAGGGTAGTTTTTCCGCAGTACAAGAGGCAGTCAGTTTTTTAAAAAAAACCGAGTCAAAATCACTTTCCGCTAAAATAGCCTACTATCTGTCTCATTATTATTTTGAGTTGGCTAGATATGAGGAGGCATTAATTTATCTGGAGAAGACGGATGCATTATTTCTTAATAACGAACAAGCTGAGCGTGTACAATTCGAGAAAGGGGTGTCCTATTTTTCTCAAAAAAAGTTTGATAATGCAAGTCCGTATTTTAAAAGTTTAGTTCAATTAAAAAACAGCATTTATCGTAATGATGTTGCTTACTATCTAGGATTTATATCATTTGCTGAAAAGAAATACAAAGATGCACTAACACAATTTGGATCAATAAGTGAAGTTGAGGAGTACAAGAACATCGTTCCTTTTTATTTATCTTTTATTTATCATGAACTAGGGGATGCAAATACTTCGATAAAATTTGGAGAGGCATACTTAAAAGGAGGTGATCCTGTACATCAGACTGAAATGCTTCAGTTATTAGGCTCTTTGTATTTTAACAATGGCAATACCAACAAGACAGTTGATATTTATGAGCAATTGTTGGCTAAGGGAATTGTTCTAACAAAAGTGCAGAAGTTTGAGCTTGGCACTGGTTACTTTCTTCAAACAAAATACAACAAGGCTATACTGCAGTTGAATGCACTGTCTGCGCAAACAGATTCAATTGCACTCAATGCCATGTATGTTTTGGCTCAAAGTTATCTTGGTGTTAACCAGAAAGCCAATGCCAGAAGTTCTTTTGGATATTGTATTGCTGGCAAAATTGCAGAACCGAAACGTGAATTGTCTATTTTTTACTTTTCTAAATTGTCCTTTGAACTTGGTTTTCAAGACCAGGCGATCAATGGTTTGGCGGGATTCATTGAAAGTTATCCCTCCTCTGGTTTTTTGGGCGAGGCGAATGACATCATGTTTACCTACTACGCCAAGACCAATAATTTTAAAAAAGCTATAGATTTTCTTCAATCTAACACACAAACTACTATCAGTGACCCTTCAATGAAAGCCAGAGTTTATTTTGGAAGAGGGATGGAATTGATTAACGATTTAGACTATGCTCAAGCAGATGTCATGATGGCAAATGCTGCACAACTAAGGGATCGAGTATATTATGGACCTGCAGTTTTTTGGAGAGGCGAATTAGCCTACAGAGCAGAAAAATATGATGTTGCTATTGGTTATTTCAACAACTATTTAAATTCATCAGTATTGCCATTGGGGGAAGCTAATGAGTCAAATGCCCTATACAGCTTAGGGTATGCGCATTTTGAAAAAGAAGATTATAAAAAAGCACTCACCTTTTTTGAAAAAATAAAATTTACTGCTAACGATCTTAATAAGGATATAAAGAGAGAAGTCAGTTTATTATTGGCTGATTGTTATTTCATGCAAAAAAATACAGAAAAGGCTAAATCAATATATGCGAGTGTTTATAAAGATGGAGGCGATGGTGCTGATTATGCTTTATTCCAGTTGTCGTTGATTGAAGGAATTAAGTCGCCTTCTGGTAAAATTAATTTGTTGAGGGAGGCAGAGAAAAAGTTCCCAACATCAGATTATAGACCTCTTATTTTCATGGAATTGGCAGATACCTATTTATCTGAAGAGCAGTATGAAGCTGCAATCCCGTATTTGCAACGTATTCCCCAATTGGTTGATAAAGGAGATGAAATGATTCCAGATGCTATGTTGAAGCTGGGTATTGCGCATTATAATTTAGATCAAACCCAACTAGCTGTTGAAAAGTTTCGTGAATTAATATCTACCTATCCAAGCACGCAACAATCTGCAGAAGCATTAGAAAGTGTAAAAACTTTGTTTGTAGAAAAGGGGAATATTGAAGGGTATGAAAGCTTCTTAAAAAACAGTGGCAAATCACTTAATAGTCTTCAAAAAGATTCTTTGCGCTATCAGGTGGTACAAACAGCTGTCTCCTCAGCTGATCTGCCATTGGCTAAGCAGTCGATGAATCAATACCTTGCTGAGTTCCCCAGTGGGTTATTTGCAATCGAGGTTCAACATATTTTGGCTGAGCTTTATGTAGATGAAAAAGATTGGGGAAATGCAGCTCGTACTTATGCCAACTTAGCAGAAAGAGGGGCAAGCCGTTATCAGGAAAAATCGTTGCGCCAAGCTGCAAAACTTTATTTTTTTGAACTTAAGGATTATGAAAAGGCTGCTAATTTATTCCAACAGCTTACTGGCAGTACTTTAAAGCCAGATGTGATGCTTGAGGCATTAAGAGGTGAAGTTCGTTCGAGGTACTATTTAAAACAATGGATGGCAGGTGGTAGAGCAGCTGAGCAAATTTTATCTAATGATAAGGCAAATCAGGATGATGTATCTTTTGCTGAAATAATTTTGGGATATTTTGCACAATCGAACAAAGAATTTTCAAAGTCATCCTCTCATTTCCAGCATGTTGTAGAGGGGAATCAATCTGCTCTAGCTGCTGAAGCTCGTTATCAGCTGGCAGTTAATGCTGTTGAACAAGGTAATCTAACCGAAGCAGAAAATTTGGCAACAAAAGCGATTGATTTATCGGGTTCAAATGAGTACTGGATTACAAAGGCGTACATTCTACTTGGGAAAATATTTTTTCAACAAAAAGATTTTTTCAATGCAAAAGCAACACTCAAGAGTGTAATAGAAAACAGTACGATTCAGGAATTCAAATTGGAAGCAGAACAGTTACTGTTAACTGTAGAGTCTGCTGAAAAAACCGAAAGTAAATGATAGGAATGGGTATATTGAGTAGACATATCGCTAGAACATACATAAAGGGTATTTTGTGCTTATCCATTTTTCTGTCAGCACTCAATGAAAGTATTGCACAGCAGAAAAGAGCCAAGTCAGAAGAAATCAACATTACATCCAGTTTCAAACCTAGTATTGTTAAAACAGGTAAGTTGGAGTTCTTTCCGGAAATTCCAACAAAAGACACACATTCATATAGGTTCAATTATGCTTTTGATCCAGTGAATTTTAAAACGCCATTATCAGCCTTTTCACTCAAGCCTTTGGCCTATCAGGTACCTCCTTCACCAATTGACGTGAACAATCTTTACTTAAAATTGGGTGGTGGTAATTTAAATACACCCTTTGTCTCTGCAGCATACCAAACAAGAATTGATAAAAATTTGCTTTCTTTTGGTGCAGATCATATTTCCTCAAAAGGACGAATGCCCAATCAGCAATATGCCAATACTGCATTAACTGGAAGATTTTCTAGACAGGTTGCCGATAATCAATCGTTTACTTTGAATTTGGGCTATCATGGAGATGCTTATCGCAATTATGGTTATGATACCGCTAAATTTAGCTTTAGTGAAGATGAATTGAAGCAAAAATTCAATTTGTTTTCTTTCGGTGCTGGATATGATTTGGTTGCTGGGGCGGATGCAAATTTATTTATCAAGCCAAGATTGAAATTGGACTATTTGACAACTAGGAGGGATGCAAAAGAAATGAATTTGCAACTCGCAATACCTGTCGATTATGTTGTAGGTGATGATATCAAATTAAGTGCAGCATTGAATATTGATTATGTCAATTTAAAGGAAAATCCTTTCATCAATAATTCATTGTTCCTACTACAATTACCACTCAAGGTTGATTATATCATTGAAGGCTTGTATGCAAGTGGAGGAATCATTCCTGTTTTGAAAAACAACAAATTGGTACTTGCCCCTGATGCAAAATTGGTATACACATTTAAAGATGGAGCAGCTGTTCGCTTATTAGGTGGTATTTCAAATACATTTAATATCAACTCGCTAAAAAAATTGTATGAAATCAATCCATTTCTGTTGACTCCTGCTGAATTAACTGTTTTTCAGCAGACCAACTATTATGTTGGATTCGACTGGTTAAATGCAAAGGGTCTTCAGCTACAGGCTAAAATGGGGTTTGTAAAATTCAAAAATCTTCCTCTTTTTACGAATAGCAGTAATAATTTACAAATACCTAGTGGGAAGGATTTTGCAGTAATGAATGAAGAAAGTGCGACTGCTTTCTTTGTTGAAAGTAACCTGGGTTATATTTTTAGTGATAAACTTTCATTTAATGCTGCTTTAAAGGCATATTCGTTTCAATCGCAGCTCACTTATGACGACCCTTATGGTATTTTGCCAATTGATTTGAACCTGGATTTCAAGTGGCGACCAATTGAGCCATTGGGATTGAAATTAAATGGTCAAATTTTCGGTGGTAATATGGCAATGGAGGCAGGAAGCTTGCCCTTTAGGACCAAGGGAATACTTGATTTAGGCTTTGCTGTGGATTATAAATTGAACAAAAAATGGGCTTTGTGGATTGATTTAAATAATATTGCCAATGCCAAGTACCAAAGATGGAACGGATATACTTCGTTTGGATTCAACTTTTTACTTGGTGTAAAATTTAACTTCACCCAATTGGCACAATAAATCCATGCAGTCCAACCAACTTCCAACATTGTTATACCGGTATTTTGCCCAGACAGGCGAAGTTACAATTCCCAGTATAGGTCAGCTTGTTTATACGAACTCAAATTCTGTTAATGAATTTGCACTAAAGGAATTGAAACCTGGTCATGCTATGCTTGATTTTAAGAATGGAGATCAAAAGTTAAATGAAAAGCAATTTCAGTATTTGGTAAACCGCACGGGTAATCCTGAAGACCAAGTCAAAGATGCGCTTGTTTTGTTGGGGGAGGAGTTGCATCAACGCTTACACCATGAAAAAAAATTAGAGTGGATGGGTGTTGGATCTTTTTTTGTTGATGAGAATGGTTCAATTCAATTTCAAGCAAAGACTAATCATGTTGAATTACATAAGCCACTCCATTATCAACATGTTATACGTGAGGATGCAGTTTATGAAATGAGGGTAGGTGAAGAGCAAAAATCTACCCTTGAAATGGAAAATTTCTTTGAAGAACAAAGAAATGCTGTGGGTAAAAACAAATGGAAACAAGGCGCTCTAATTTTAGTTGGGGTTCTTTTAATTGCCTTATTTGCGCGATACAGCAAGGGAAGTTTTTCCTTACTAGATGGCCGTTTTAATAAGCTTCAATTTAAATCAGTTCAAAGTACTTATAAGGTCATTTAATAAACAAGATGGCAGATACACAAGTTTGTCCCCTTTGTGGAAACATTAATACTTCCATTGCCTTTTCTGTAAAGGATCACTCTATTTCACAAGAAGATTTTGTTTTACAAAAATGTATTTCTTGTAGTTATTTATTTACTACACCTGTACCAGATCTAAATGCTATTGGAAGATATTATGCATCTGACGTATATATCTCTCATACCGATGGTAAAAAAGGGTTAATTGAACAGTTGTACCAATTGGTTCGTAAGCGAACAATTGCAGGTAAAAGAAAGCTAATTACTTCATTCACGGGTAGTAAAAATGGAGCTATACTTGACTATGGATGTGGTACCGGAGCATTTTTACACGAAATGAAAGAGAATGGGTGGGCTACTCATGGGATAGAGCCTGATGATGGTGCTAGAGCCAAGGCTGAACAATTAATTGGGACTGCAATTGGCGTACCTGATGATTTAAACAAATTAACTGATGCCTCCTGTGATGTTGTAACCATGTGGCATGTTTTAGAACATGTTCATGATTTGCATGGAACCATACGAGAAATAAAAAGAGTGCTTACGACCAATGGTAAATTATTCGTTGCTGTTCCCAACCATGAGTCATATGATGCGCATTGTTATGGTTCTCTTTGGGCAGCTTACGATGTCCCTCGTCATTTGCATCACTTTTCACCTCTTGCGATGAAGCATTTGATGGAGCAACATGGATTAAAAATAATTGCTAAAAAGGGAATGTGGTTTGACGCTTTCTATGTTTCAATGCTCAGTGAGAAATACAAAACAGGAAAAATTAATTATTTCAAAGCCCTATTTGTTGGGATAATTTCCAATCTTGTTGCTCTTTTTAAGGTTGAAAAATGCAGTTCCCTGATTTATGTGATTTCAAAATAAAGCATCACATTAATTCCTTCAAGGCAGTTTTATAAATAGTTTCATTGTTGTTGAGAATATAGAAATATCCACTCTCGCCATAAGCTATTCTTGCTATCAAAGCTTTGATCCTGATTTTCGCAAATTCTATGGCTGATTGACTTTTTA
>JBEBDP010000217.1:0-3006 GCA_041156925.1 Bacteroidota bacterium
CAGTCAATGCCCAATGCATATTTGGATCAATTGGTAAAAGGTGGGGCAAAGGAACCCTAGACCTATTGTACAAGTTATTGGGAAAGAATATGCTTAATGGAACTCCTTTGGTTGCCTGAATGGTTGGACCAGGATAGGTACCATTATATCCCCATACTGTAGTGAGCATAGGCGTTGTTGTTCCAGGCGTAACAAGTCCCAGATTTTGGTTGAATTGTGTAGCTGCAAGCGTAAAGGAACCTCTTGCTCTTCCCGACAATACAGTAGGGATAGGAAGCGGATTTACAAACTTTGGCTGAGCAATTGGGTCTAACAATAAGGGCGGTGCAGGAGCAACCTGAGCTGTTAGAAAATTGGAGAGAACAATAAAAACAAGAAAAAGCAGGGAAGAGATTTTGGTCAATTTCATCTTATTCAATTTTGGTTGTCAAAAAGGCTTCAGAGGAAATTGGAGAGGATTAGTACGAGGTACTAGGTATGAAATCCAAAACTATAACTTTTTCTTATAATCAACATAAATATTTTTTATAGTATTAAAACCTTTTGATTTATAGTCAATTGCGATTGGTAATCAACCATTTTAAGAAGTCTGGCATAACACTACCCCAGGTTTGAACATCATGCCTACCCTCCTTTAATTCTAGGTAAGTTATACTCTCGCTCAAAGTATATCCAAGAGCTGATAATTCACTGATAATGCCTAGAGCATCATCAATTGAATCAATTATCCCATTGTTGTTTCTATCCGCTGTTTCGTCAAGCTGACCCGTTTGAATAAAAAACTTGAGACCGGGTTCTTTTTTCTTGGTCCTGATTTTTGCATGCATTATTCTGTGTTGCTCTTCGTCATAACCATCTTCCAACGATTTTGATCTCCACCAAAAAGACCCACTAAATACCCCTACTGAGGTAAAAATTTTAGGATAGTCCATAAGCAAATCAAAAGCCATTAACCCCCCAAGTGAAAACCCTGCTAGAGCCTTGCTTTGGATCTTTAAACCAGGTAAAAAAGCATCTACATTTGAGAGCAATTCTTCTATGATAAATTTTGAATAGAGCGATGCTTTAGCACCCCTACCCATGTAATCAGGAAATCCAGCAACACCATATTCTTGTTTTCTTTGCTCACCCGCATGTAAACCAATAACCAATAAGGGAGTTTGAGGTTGTAAATCATTTAAAATATCAATGAACCTCATTTTTAAAAGATCTTGCCCATCATTGATTAAAACCAAATCAGCATTAGTTGAATCAGAACCAATTCCAGATGTATAGATGTCAAATTTGACAATACGATTCAAAAAAGAAGAAGGAAATTCAACCGTCCGGAAGTCAACTTTATACATAACCTTTCAATTCAGCAAAAGTAAGTAAACCAAAGTGAGTTGAATGCATTTGAAGCAAATAGATAAAATCATTATCTTAGGAACACAACACCTTATTCATGAACAAGAAAATTGGTATTCTCCACGGAAAAGAAAGAAGTTTTCCAGAAGCATTTGTAAAAAGAATCAACGATAAAAAAATTGTTGGCATAATTGCTGAACCTGTCAAAATTGATAAAGTTGCACAAGGTGAACCATCAGGATATGCTGTAATAGTAGATCGAATTTCACAGGATGTACCTTTTTACAGAGCCTACTTAAAAAATGCAGCAATCTCAGGTACTGCTGTCATTAATAACCCATTTTGGTGGAGCGCAGATGAAAAGTTTTTCAACAATGCACTTGCAACCAAAATTGGAGTACCTGTTCCTAAAACGGTAATTCTACCATCAAGAGAACTACCTGATGATACCTCAGAAGCATCTTTCTCAAATCTGGCTTATCCACTAGACTGGGAAGGAATTTTTAAGTACGTTGGATTCCCTGCGTACATGAAACCTTTTGCTGGTGGTGGCTGGAAGAATGTTTACAAATTAAACAACATGGAAGAGTTCTTCCAGACACATGCTGAAACAGGTCAGCTTGTAATGCTCTTGCAAGAAGAAATTATTTTTGAGGAATATTATCGCTGTTATTGCATAGGCAGAAAGCATGTGCGTATCATGCCTTATGAACCAAGAAATCCGCATCACCTAAGATATGTTGCCAACTTCAAACCTTCTGCTAAATTGTTAAAAACAATGGAAGAGATTGTGTTGAAAATAAATAACTATTTAGGTTACGATTTCAATACAGTTGAGTTAGCCATAAGAAATGGCATACCCTATGCAATTGATTTTTGTAATCCAGCTCCAGATGCAGATCTCAAAAGTGTTGGTGAAGAAAATTTTGAATGGGTTGTAGAACATGCAGCGCTGTTTGCCATCGAGACTGCTCAAAATTCAAAAGCTGGAAAAGATAATCTCTCTTGGGGAGAATACATCAAAAGAAGTATTACACAAACATCACTCTAAATACTACAATATGATCAACTACAAACTCTTTACACTTGGTATTGAGGAAGAATATATGGTGATTGACCCTCGTTCAAAAGAATTGGTCAGCCATGAACAGAAGATTGTGATAGAGGGACAAAAACTTTTCAGTGAAAAAGTAAAAGCAGAAATGCATCAAGCTGTAGTTGAAGTAGGAACAGATGTTTGCGCCAACATAGATGAAGCACGGGCAGATATCACTAACCTAAGACAAACTGTAAAAGATATTGCAACTGGATTGGGATTCAGTGCAGGTGCTGCTGGAACGCATCCTTTCAGTACGTGGCGACAACAATTGATTACTGACCATATCAGGTACAAAGAAATTGTAAATGAAATGCAAGATGCTGCAAGATCCAACCTGATCTTTGGATTGCACGTTCACGTGGGAATGCCCTCTAAAGAAATGGCTATTCATATTGCCAATTCAGCTAGGTATTTTCTTCCACACGTTTTCGCACTAAGTACCAATTCACCTTTCTGGGAAAAAAGAGATACTGGATTCAAGTCATACAGGACTAAAGTATTCGACAAATTTCCAAGAACGGGTATTCCTGATTATTTTGATAGTTATAGCGCATATGAGA
>JBEBDP010000218.1:0-6699 GCA_041156925.1 Bacteroidota bacterium
CTACTGTTTCTGTTCTTTTTAATACAGTGGTTCCTGGCCAAGATTTCTATCCTATAAATGAATTAGCCGAAGGGGCAATTGAAGAGGTAAAACAGTTGTTACCCCGATTATCAAATTACGGAGCAATTCATCATTTAATCAATCATGAGTCGTTTGACCTTAATCATGAACAACAAGAAAAAATTTAGGAATTAGAAAAAAAATATTCATTTAACCATACCAAAGTACAGGCAGAAGATATTCAAAAAAGATACCAGCGTATCAGATCAATTGTAAAAAATACAGTTGAAGAAAATACGCTTGAAAAAAGAAAATTGTTTTCTGATAAACTTGATTATTTTTTTCTACATAGAACTTGGGGTTATTTAATAATGGGTGTTGTGTTGTTTATTTTATTCCAAAGTGTTTTCTGGATTGCAGAATATCCAATGACTGCTATTGAAGAAGCTGTTGGATTTATTGGTGGTTATTTAGGAAGTGTGGTGAATCCTGGTTGGTTTAGTGATTTATTAATTAATGGTGTTTTAGCTGGATTTGGAGGGATTATTGTTTTTGTTCCCCAAATCATGATTTTGTTTGGTTTGATTACTTTATTAGAGGACACTGGTTATATGGCTAGAATCAGTTTTTTATCTGATAGAATAATGAGGAGGGTTGGTTTGAATGGAAAGAGTGTTATGCCAATGATCGGTGGCTTTGCTTGTGCTGTTCCCGCAATCATGAGTGCAAGAAATATTGAAAATAAAAAGGAAAGGTTGTTGACTATTTTGGTTACGCCTTTTATGAGTTGTAGTGCGAGACTTCCTGTATTCACTATCCTGGCTTCATTAATAATTCCAAATGAATACCTATTTGGTTTTTTAAGTATTCAAGGATTGGTATTAATGGGATTATATGTGTTGGGTATTGTTGTAGCGATGTTGGTTTCGTATTTCTTAAACTTGTTTATTAAAATAAAAGAGAAAAGTTTTTTCATCTTAGAATTACCTATTTATAGACAACCAAGATGGAAAAATATAGTAATAACAATGGTAGAAAAAGCAAAAGTGTTTGTTTTTGATGCTGGTAAAGTAATCATGGTTATTTCTTTGGTTTTATGGGCGCTTAGTTCTTTTGGTCCAACTGATAAAAGAGAAGAAATTCAAAATAAGTATGCGGTTTTAATTCAAAATAATCCTGAAAAAACAAAAGAATATGAAGCTGAAAAATCTTCAGCTTTGTTAGAGTATTCATATGCGGGTATTATGGGTAGAAGTATAGAGCCAGTAATTAAACCACTTGGATATGATTGGAAGATAGGGATCGCTTTAATTACTTCATTTGCTGCTAGAGAAGTGTTTGTGGGTACTATGGCAACATTATACAGTGTGGGCGAGGATGCTGATGAAAACAGTGAAACACTTAGAAATAAAATGCAATCAGCAAAAAGAATTGATGGTACTCCTGTTTATACAAAGGCTACGGGTTTTTCATTATTGGTCTTTTATTTATTAGCAATGCAATGTATGAGTACATTAGCAATCGTTAAAAAGGAAACTGGATCTTGGAAATGGCCCCTTATTCAGTTATTATATATGACTGTAATTGCGTATACGCTTAGTTTTGTGGCCTACCAGATTTTTAGCTAATTATAATACTGTTTGTTTCAATAATTCTTCACGAAGTTTTTCTGGCGATTGAAAATGTATACAGTGTATTCCTAATTCTTTTGCTGCAATTATATTCTTTAAATTATCATCAATAAACAAAGTTGTTTCGGGTTCTAGACCAAATCGAGTTAATATTATTTCATAGATATCCCTAAATGGCTTTCTTGTCATCTCTTCACCAGATACAACCCTACCATCAAACCAATGTAAAAAATCAAAAAGCTGAAGTGCTTTTGGAAATGTTTCTGCACTCCAATTGGTAAGTGCATAAATATTGTGTTTTTTATTTTCTCTTATCTCTTTAAAAATTTCTACTGTTCCAAGTATTGGACCATTTAACATTTCTTCCCATCTGTCATAATAAGCAAGAATCCATTCTTTATATGCTGGATATTGTTCAATTAATTCTTCATTAGCTTCTTTAATTAATCTACCCCCATCTTGTCTTTCATTCCAATCAGAAGTACAAATGTTATTCAAAAACCAACTTCTTTTTTCTTCATCACTAATTAATTTTCGATACATGTAATCTGGATTCCAATCAATAAGAACTCCACCTAAATCAAAAATTATATTTTTTATATTTTTCATACCGTGTGTATCAGTACCAAAGATGAGTTTTTTTCCTTTTATTTTACTGTTGATAATTCAGGTAGTATTTATATGTATATATTATATTTAAAAAAGCTTATTACTATTAGGTATGTGGAAATGTGAAAAACTGATTTTTTGTAAATTTTATTAATCTATATCAACACAAATAAACAGGAATTAACAATTGATAGTGAATAACCACCCTTACTGAATTAAGCTTTTTATTAAAATAATCCACAAATAAAAAAAAGCAGAATTAATTATAAACAAGCCAAAATTCACCCAACCCTTGTGGATAAACAATGAAGAAAATGTTTCAAAACATAAATTTCCTTGTTCATTATTTTTCGCCGGTGGAGATCTTTATTATAATCCACATTGAGAAAAACCAAAAAGAGGCTTATTCCACACAAAAACAGAGATATCAACAAAAGCATGTGGATACCCAAAAAAAGACCCATAATTCTCATTATTTGGCGGTTTTCCACAGTTTGTTAATAACCAATTTTAGCCTATTTTTGCCCTCCTATATAATAATATATACAATATGTCAATTATTCAGAAAATCAGAGATAAGGCAGCAGTTGTGTTAACTGTAATGATTTCAATCAGTTTGATTGCCTTTCTTGTGCAAGATGCTTTTGTTGGTGGAAACAGCAACCTTTTTAGCAGTCAGCCTTCTTCGGTAGGAAGTATTGCCGGTAGTGATGTAGATCTTATTGAGTTTAGCCAGAAGGTTAACCAAGTAGAGCAAAACTACAGATCTCAAGGCATGCAAACAGACGAGATGACGACACAATCAATCATTGAGAATGTTTGGAACACTTATATACAAGAAAGCTTGGTAAAAAACGAGGCAAATAAACTGGGACTAACCATTACTCCAAAAGAATTAGGTGCAGTTCTTTTTTCTGAAGACGCTCCTCAAGAATTTAAGCAATTGTTTCAAAATCCTACAACAGGAGCTTTTGATATAACAGCTGCAAAGAACTGGTTTACAAATATGAAAAAAGGTAAAGCAGAAGATATTGCAAGTGTAAACGACCAGTTGTTGAACCCAATTGAAATCAACCTATTAACGCAGAAGTATACATCTCTTATCGCACAAGGAGCATATGTTCCAAAATGGATGTTAGAGAAAATGGCAAGCGACAATAATGCTATCGCCTCTATTTCTTTTGTGGGAGTTCCATATTCAACAGTTGCTGATAGCACAGTTAAAATAAGCGATCAAGAAATTTCTGATTATGTAAATGCGCACAAAGATGAGTTTAAGCAAGAGCAAGTAAAAAGCATTGCATATGTATCTTTTAGTGCAACACCAACTCAGCAAGACTCTGCAAAACTATACAATCAATTGGCTGGCCTGAAGAGCGAGTTCAGCTCAACCACAGACGCCAAAGGGTTTGTGACAAGAAACAATACAGTATTGCCTTATTTTGATGGATTTGCTTTGAAGTCGAGATTACAGATGAGCGCAAAAGACTCCATTATATCTTTGTCGGTAGGATCGGTTGTTGGTCCTTATCTAGATGGCGGAAGCTATGTTATTGCAAAGAAAATTGAAACAAGAACCTTGCCAGACTCGGTTAAGCTAAGACATATTCTTGTTGGTACTGTTGATCCAAGAAGTGGACAAATGAGGAGAACAGATAGCGCGGCAAAGAAAACAGCAGATAGTATTTTCGCAGCCATTAAGGGTGGAGCGGATTTTGGATCTCTTGCTGCTACACTAAGTGATGACCAGGGAAGCAAAGCAAATGGAGGAGAATATAACTTCTCTTCAATTGATATGGGCACACTCGATAAGGATTTTGCAGAATATGCACAGTATAAACCCAAAGGAAGCTTTTCTGTATTAAAAACATCTTTTGGCTACCATGTTATGGAAATCCTCAACCAGAAAAATTTTGAAGAGGGATACAAGGTCGCTTATTTATCCAAACCAATCGTAGCTAGTGAAGAAACCGACGTTACTGCTTCAACCGCAGCTGCTCAGTTTGCATCATCAAGCAAAGACCAAAAGTCTTTTGACGAGACGGCTTCAAAAATGAAGGTGACAAAAAATACCGCAGATAACATTAGAGGCTTTGATTATACAGCTGGACCATTAAGCTCAAGATCAATTGTTAGATGGGCCTTCGATAATAAAATTGGTACTGTATCAGAGCCATTTGACCTTAAAAACCAATATGTTGTAGCGATAGTTACCAACGAAATCAAAGAGGGTGTTCAGCCTGCAAGTGTTGCGAGAGTGTTGGTTGAGCCAATTTTAAGAAATAAAAAGAAGGCAGAACAAATCGCCAAAAAGATTGGCGGTGAGAAAGACTTCGCAAAAATTGCCACACAAAACGCTGGTATTACAGCTAATGTAGATACGGTTAGATTCAATGATCCTTATTTACCAGGATTAGGTTCAGAAACCAAGGTAATCGGTGCAGCGTTTAACAAAAAGAACTTGTCTAATATATCGGAAGTGATTGAAGGACAAAATGGGGCATACTTTATTAAAGTAAACCAAGTCGGTGCACTTCCAAGCGCAATCGTAGATATCAATGGTCAGAAAAAAGCCATTGAGCAACAAATGAAACAATTCGCGGTGTACAGCACCATGGAGTCTCTCAAAAAATCAACCACTATTGTTGATAAGAGAAGAGAAGCTGGATACTAGAAATAAGAAACTGCTCATGAGAAAACAAACGATCAGCCACCTCACAAGGGTGGCTGAATCTTTTTGAATAATTTTGCAGTATGGAAGAACTAAGAAATAAGGTAGCAGAAAGCGGAATCATCACACTTAACCTAGAAAATTATTTTCCAAAGGAAGAGATATGTTCTTTCGACATCAAGGATTTTCTGTTCATGGAAATGTTGTTGAAGGAAAAAGAATTCAGGTCTTCCTTAGATAACCACGATTGGGAACAATACCGAAACAAACAAGTTGCTTTGTTTTGCTCAACTGATGCTATTATACCCATGTGGGCATATATGCTGATTGCCAGTCGTCTCTCTTCTATTGCATCTTTGGTATTTGAAGGAACCAAAGAAGAGCTGTTTAAAAAATTATTTATAGAAAATATTGGTGCAATCAACGCAAACGAATTTGAAGATAAACGCGTTGTGATTAAGGGGTGTGGTGAAAAAGAGGTTCTACCATATGCTTATACTGCAATAACCAATCTACTATTACCCGTTGTTAAATCTTTGATGTATGGTGAACCCTGCAGCACGGTTCCAGTATACAAGAAAAAATAAATTTTAAGTCTATTTGTTTTTGCTCGCGAAAAACAGCTTTGCTTTTTCTAAGTCTTCGGGAGTATCTATACCAATACTAGTTGATGTTGTTTCAATCATTTTGATCTTAACACCATTTTCAAGATATCTTAATTGCTCCAGCATTTCAGTTTGCTCAAGAACGCCCATTGGCCATTTGGTGAATGACAACAAAGTATTTTTTCTAAACGCGTAAACACCAACATGTTTGTATATAGGAAGAGAGGATTGCAAATTTCTTTTATAAGGAATTGGTGATCGACTAAAATAAAGTGCGTTGCTGTTTTTGTCGCAAACCACTTTTACAAAATTGGGATTGTTGATGTCTTCATCGGGACCTAGTTTTTGCATCACCGAGGCCACCTCAACACTTGCATCATTAAATACTCCAATAAGTTTTTCTAAAGGGTCTTTGTTCACAAAAGGCTCATCGCCCTGAACATTAACAACCACATCTACATCCATATTCATAATTGCTTCTGCTATTCTATCACTACCAGATGGATGATCTTTGGTGCTTTTTACAACAGTGCCGTTGATGGATGTAATTTCTTCTATAATGTTGTCATTATCAGTAACCACAATTACATCATCAAACAACCTCATCTCCAGCACGTTTTCATAGACCATGCGAATGATGGTCTTGTCCCCTATTCTTTGCATCAACTTACCAGGAAAACGAGTCGCTGCGAAACGAGCAGGTATAACGGCAATTTTTTTCAAGCTTATTTCAGTTTTTGAAAGGGTCGTTTCATGAGCGCAACAAAATCTTCATCCTTTTCATTAGGATAATACTGATCGAGTCCGTATTTCAATTGAGATGGA
The DNA here is from genome assembly GCA_041156925.1 of Bacteroidota bacterium. Classification (GTDB taxonomy): domain Bacteria; phylum Bacteroidota; class Bacteroidia; order Chitinophagales; family Chitinophagaceae; genus Pollutibacter. The sequence goes on from JBEBDP010000218.1 coordinate 6,342, forward strand.
TCAAGTTTCATAAAAGTACCAAGCAACCTATCCCAAATTGAAAACACAGCACCATAGTTACTGTCTGTGTAAGGTTGTTTCCAGTGATGGTGCACCTTGTGCATGTTTGGCGAAACCAACACCCAGCTAAGCGCCTTGTCTAACCACGAAGGTAGACTGATGTTTGCGTGTGTAAATCCTGTGATGAAGACCAATGCTGTTTGATACAACAATACAGCAAACATGGGCGCACCCGAAACGAAAATGCCAATATAAAAGAAAAGACCACGCCAAACAGATTCCAATGGGTGGTGTCTTAAACCAGTGGTTACATCAACATTGTTGTCGGCATGATGAATAATATGAAATCTCCAGAACA
>JBEBDP010000219.1:0-2691 GCA_041156925.1 Bacteroidota bacterium
AAAGAGCCACTTCTGCAAATTGATAAATCAAACTTCTACAAAAGCGGTTGGTTCAAATATGAACTATACGAAGCAGGTAAACTAAGAGAGAAAAACAGGTTCTTTATTCCTGATGACATTAAATAAGATCGCTCTCAAACACCTCAGCAAATTTTTCCTTTATTTGTTGCTTTACAGTTTCCATTTCTAGAGTATGCCCTAATTCCTTTTCTAAAGATGTTACTTGTTTATCAGGTATGCCACAAGGAACAATCATCGTAAAGTAGTCGAGGTTGGTATTCACATTTAATGCAAAGCCATGCATGGTTACCCAGCGACTGCATCGTACACCCATTGCACAAATTTTCCTTGCTTTCATCTTGTTGTCAGGATCTAACCATACACCCGTTTCGCCCGGACTCCTATCGCCTTTTAAACCATATAGGGCAAGAACTCTGATGATTACTTCCTCAAGTGACCTCAAGTATCTGCCAATATCAGTATAATATTTTTCGAGATCTAAAATCGGATACCCAACTACCTGACCTGGTCCGTGAAATGTGATATCACCCCCACGGTTGGTGGGGTAATACCCAATATTTCTTTTTGCAAGTTCTTCCTTAGAAATCAATACATGTGCTTCATCGCCACTCTTTCCCAAAGTATATACAGGTGGATGTTCACAAAATAGCAAGTGGTGAACAGTCTCATCAGTTGTTTCTCCCTTTACTCGTTGCGACTTAATTGAAGTTGCTTCCTTGAGCAAACTTTCCTGATATTGCCAGGCCTCTCCATATTCTATAGTACCCAAATCCTTAAAAACTACTTCTTGCCGCATGAGGAAGCTATTGGTCAACAATGAATTAACTTTGCAAAAATAAGTATTATGCCGCAGGAGGAAATGGAAGAAATTCAGCAGGATGAAAATATAGATCAAGCTTCAGAAGAGCTATATGAGCGGCTGACATTAGTGGTTGACAAAGGACAAGAACCACTGCGCGTTGATAAATTCCTCTTATCTAAGGTTGTTAATACGTCTAGAAACAAAATTCAAGGGGCAATTGATAACGGCATGGTATTGGTCAACAACCAAAAAATCAAATCGAATTACAAGGTTAAACCTGCCGATCAAATCATTTTCTATTCTGATACCGACCCTGTCACCTATGAAATAGTACCTGAAGAATTACCGCTCAATATCGTTTATGAAGACGACCATGTATTGGTGATTAACAAACCCGCCGGGATGGTAGTCCACCCGGGTGCAGGCAATTTTTCTGGAACCTTGATCAATGGTGTGGCTTGGCATTTGAAGCAACAGCAACCTGATCTAGACGAGTCTAAACTGCCAAGATTTGGTATGGTGCATAGGATTGATAAAAATACAAGCGGACTCATTGTACTAGCAAAATCAGAACTAGCTGCCGTAAAACTTGCAAAACAATTCTTTGACCATACCGTACAAAGAAAGTACATGGCTTTGGTCTGGGGCAATTTTGAAGAAACAGAAGGCACCATTACTGGTCACATTGCCAGACATGCTCGATTCAGAAAACTAATGGATGTCTATCCTGAAGGCGACCACGGAAAAGAAGCCATCACCCATTATCGCGTTTTAGAAGATTTGAAATATGTCACGCTCGTTGAGTGTGTACTTGAAACCGGCAGAACGCATCAAATTAGAGTGCATATGCAACACATTGGACACTCTCTTTTCAATGACGATGTTTATGGTGGTGATAGAATTTTAAAAGGAACAGTATTTACAAAATACAAGCAGTTTGTTGACAACTGCTTTGAAATCTGCAACAGACAAGCACTACATGCCAAAACACTAGGGTTTATCCATCCAGCAACAGAAAAAGAAATGTTATTTGAAAGTGAATTAGCAGATGATATGCAAAAGGTAATTGAAAAGTGGCGTGGCTATACCAGCAGCAATCACTTCAATGAAAGATCATAGAGTGTTGCGGTAAATAACCCCCTCTCACTGCCCTTTATCAATATTCCCCAGCTGCCATCATAACGTATCAACTTGGGATAAAGCAGGTTTCCGATTTTATCAATTTCTACATGCATGTTTACATTAAACTTGTATACACCTGCATTATAGGTCATTTTATAATCACGTTCCAGTACCTCGAAACTGTTGTAATCAAACCAAGTAGTCATTTCATCTATAACTACTTCATCACGTTTGAAAAAAGATAAATCATCTTTGATTTTTAGTGTGAAAACATAGGCAGTTTTTCCTTTGTATTCATCAATATCTACTTTGAAATCATAGAGATCACTGTGTCTTTCATCAAAGACCTGTACTTTATTTCCCATCAAAGGAATACCAGGAATATCTTTACCAGGATTGAAAAACAACATTTTCAATTGTTCCTTTCGCTTGTCCAAACCTTTCTTCCCTTTAATTGATCTTTGTATATCACTGATTACATTGGTTTGTCCGCATACTGTATCCTTAGAAAAAAACAATGAAGCATAAAGTTGTCCGGTATAATAATTGGGCTCACCACTTCTATCATAATAATCACCTGCAACTTTTTCTTCGATGATGTTGGTAACGCGACAACCATTTGCAGCCCATTGTCGCGTTTTACTATACAAACTCGACTCTACCCTGCCCTTCTTGTCGAACATTCTTACATCATTGATAGAGCTATAATTCAAAACACGCAGATTTTTAAACGCCTTGTAAAAAGT
>JBEBDP010000220.1:0-3821 GCA_041156925.1 Bacteroidota bacterium
ATTTTAGTTTTGATGGTAAATGGTTGGTTTTCCAAAAAACCAATCCTAAAGAAAATATCCCTTGCGATCAGATTTATATTGGTAAAGTGCCAACTAAGCCTGGGGAGAAATTTGTACCTCAGTTGGTGAGCACAGGTAAGGGTAGAACAACTTGTGGGGCCTTTTTAAAGGATAACAAGCATGTTGTATATGCTTCTACTCATTTGTCTGATGAAGCTTGTCCTCCAGTTCCAGACAGGGCTAAATACGGTAATAAATACATTTGGCCTCTATATCCTTCATATGACATTTTTGTAGCTGATTTGAAAGGAAATATCACAAAAAGATTGACAGATCATCCGGGTTATGATGCCGAAGCAACTATTTCACCTGATGGTAAAACCATGTTGTTTACCTCTACAAGAGATGGTGATATTGATTTGTATACCATGGATCTTAAGACTGGCGCTACCAAAAGAATAACCAATGAGCTTGGTTATGATGGCGGAGCTTGGTTTAGTCCTGATGGCACCAAGATCATCTGGCGTGCTTCTCGTCCATCTACTCCAGAAGCAATCAAAGAATACAAGGAGTTGTTGGCAGAGAATCTAGTTGCTCCAACGCAAATGGAAGTGTGGATTGCGAATGCTGATGGCAGCAATGCAAAACAGGTAAGCAAGCTAGGACAAGCCAATTGGGCGCCTGCCTATATGCCCGATAGCAAGACCATCATCTTTGCTTCTAACCATGAATACAAGCGTGGATTCCCTTTTAACCTCTATACAATGGATGAAAACGGGGGTAACCTTAAGAAGATTAGTCGCGATAAAGGCTTTGATGCATTCCCTATGTTCAGTGTTGATGGCAAAAAAGTGGTTTTCTGCTCTAACAGAAACAATGGGGGTACAAGAGATACCAATATTTTCGTAGCTGATTGGGTTGACTAAACTATTGGCTAATAACCAGGCCATTTAGCCTTCTTAGCAAATACAACTTTTTATTTTCGAAATAATCAACAGGGCCCTCCGGGCCCTTTGTTTTTATCGGCTTGAAGTCTAAGTCGTTTAAAGGCGTAAACATTGCATCGGTTGGGTCTTCTACATAAACCCTGCCATGTTTTGAAAAAAGAGATGCAAAGTAATACGTGAGTTCAAATCCCTTAAAAGCTGATAAAGAAGCTTTTGTGTAAATATTATTTTTGAAAAGTTCGTCCATTTCCTTTGCCCAACTGTTGGTGGGGGAAATGTAAAAAGGGGAAGAAAAATAGATGGGTAAACCTGCAAATTTGGGTAATTGAATATCTTTTAGGTTCTCCCAGTTGGGCATCCCAATAACTTGGAGCAAACCTTTTTTAGGGTAGCTGTTAAGGGCATTCACCAAACTAGTACCAAATTTATCGTCGAGGCTACCGGAAATGAGAATATTGGTTTTGGTGGTATCTATAAACGGACTGATTTCTTGCAGACTGGGTAACTCAGTGACTGAAATGCTTTTGAAAGTGATTTTCTTCGCGCCTTTTCTACTATTTGCTTCTTTAAAGCTTTCTTCAAGTTTAAGGTCGCTTGCGTTTTTTCGGCTTATCCAAAGAATATTAGCGGTTGACCATTTATTGGCAATTTGTTGTTGCAGAAACTCTAGATGGGCATTCAAAGTTGGGTTAGCGATAAGATAATAGGGATTATCTCTTATTCCACGATCATTGGGATGGGTAGCATTGATAAATGGAATTTTTAATTCTTTGGCTATGAGCGCCAATTGATTGATTTCCGCTCCACTTGTTTGGGCAATGATCATGTCAAATTGCTCGAACGTGGCGTTTTGAATCAGCGTATTGATGTTTCCATTTTGACTTTGGAGATCAAAGACTTGCATTTCGACTGAAATTCCATTTTTGTTCAATGAATCAATTGCAAGTGAAGCTCCTTCATAAAATTCAAGTCCGGGTACCGCCAACCTAGGAAAATCCTTTGGAGATTTCAGCGTAAGAGAATCTGTAAAATGTTGATCGAGGTAAAATGAGGTAAGCAGTCCAACTCTGATTGTACGTTTACCCAACTGCGCATGAGAAGCATGAAAGCCAGTTAGAAAAACCAAAATCAGCAATAACTTGTTCATGGATTAAAGTTAATCCATTATTCCCATTCAATGGTTGCTGGTGGCTTACTAGAAATATCATAAACAACCCTGTTGATGCCCCTTACTTGGTTGATGATCTCATTAGAAATTTCTCCCAAAAATTCATAGGGTAAATGCGCCCAATCAGCTGTCATACCGTCAACTGATGTTACCGCCCTGAGGGCTACTGTGAACTCATAGGTTCTTTCATCTCCCATAACCCCAACTGATTTTACAGGGAGCAAAATGGTGCCTGCCTGCCAAACCTTGTTGTACAAACCATGCTTTTTGAGTCCGTTCATGTATATGGCATCAGCCTCTTGTAAAAGTTTTACTTTATCAGCGGTGATTTCTCCTAGAATCCTAATGGCCAAACCCGGACCGGGGAAGGGGTGGCGATAAAGTAAGTCGTGTGGTATACCTAATTCTAGACCAACTTTTCTCACTTCATCTTTGAACAAGAAACGGAGTGGTTCTACCAAATCTAGTTTCATGGTGTCTGGTAATCCGCCAACATTATGATGTGATTTGATGGTAACAGAAGGACCGTGTACGGATACGCTTTCGATTACGTCTGGGTAGATGGTACCCTGACCTAAAAATGAAATATCAGTGAGTAAATGTGCCTCTTGGTCGAATATATCAATGAATGTTTTACCAATTGCTTTTCTTTTTTCTTCTGGATTGGTTAATCCAGCCAAAGCATTGTAGAAAGTCTCACTTGCATCAACACCTTTTACGTTTAATTCAAGTTGTTCATATGTTTTGAGAACAGAATGAAATTCATCTTTTCTTAAAACTCCATTATCTACGAAGATGCCAAATAAGTTGTTCCCAATTGCTCTGTGAATAAGGGTTGCAGCAACAGTAGAGTCAACACCTCCACTCAATGCCATCACTACTTTTTTATCTCCAATTTTTTGTTTGAGTGCTTCAACTGTATCAGTGATAAAATGTGCAGGTGTCCAGTCGCCTGTACATCCACAAACATGGAACAAATAGTTATGGATCATTTTCTTTCCAAACTCAGAATGATAAACTTCTGGGTGGAATTGCATGCAAAGCATATCAAAACAATCAGGCTCATGTAGTTTGAAAGCCGCTACAGGAATAGAATTGGTGGTAGCTAATACCTCAGCGTTAGCGGGTAATTCCAAGATAGAATCACCATGACTCATCCAAACCTGAGAGGATTCTGGTACATCATTTAATAAAGTATGTTCTACTTTTTTCTGAAGAATTGCACGTCCGTATTCTCTTTTTTCAGAACGTTCAACTCTTCCGCCAAACACTTTTGCCGTTAGCTGTGCGCCATAACAAATACCCAGTACATTTCTTTGAGCAGCCATGGCTTTGATATCAACCAAAGGAGCATTTGGGTCGTTGACAGAAAATGGGGAACCAGATAAAATAATACCCTTGAGCTCAGGGGTGTAAACGATTTCCTTGTGGTAGGGTACAATTTCACAATACACATTTGCTTCTCTTACAGCTCTTGCAATCAGCTGGGTGTATTGTGATCCGAAGTCGAGTATTAATATCTTTTCTGTCATACCGGCGAAGTTAAAGATTTCGCATTTTAGGTTTAGCTTAAATAAAAAAGAACATCACAGGGATGTTCTTTCAATATGCTTGAGCAGGTAAGGCTTAGGCTAACTTGTCAATTGCCTTAGCCAACGAACTTTTTAAGTTTGCAGCTTTGTTCTTGTGGATTACACCCTTCTTAG
>JBEBDP010000221.1:0-2937 GCA_041156925.1 Bacteroidota bacterium
TCAGGCATTTCACTCCTTAGTAATGTATCAAGTCGAAGAGCAATTTGAAGTGTTATTTCTGCTTCAGTTGAGTAGGCACCTCGTGCACCTACATCAGATCCACCATGACCAGCATCAATGATGATTGTACGGATTTTAGGAGATTTAGCACTGTTCTGGGCAAATAGAGTCATTTGCAAACCCAAGCAAACGAGCAGAACAATGAAAAAAGGTCTTGTTTTGCTATACATGGCCTATTGCTTTATCTGTTTGAAGTTTGACGTAATGTTCACAATATCTTAAGCTTAATTTTGTTTAATTTTGCCTGCCACAACTTATGCTGCAAGCAAAAAGCAAATTTAGCTTAAAATATCTTTTATTCTTGATTTTGTCTTCAGGGATACTCTTGATTTTAACATTCCCCAAGGCAGCAGAAGCAAGCACAAAATCCATTGCTTTTCAGCAGCTTAAAGTTGATACCACCTTACCTAAATCTATCAAGGATACATCCAAACAGGTAAAGGTTGACACCATGCAGCTAAAAATTTCAAAAGATTCAATTAATGCGCCAGTCGACTATAAAGCGGAAGATTCAATGGTGCTGGACATCGACACCAAAAAAATCTTTCTTTATGGTAAAACAGAAGTGAAGTTTGAAGATGTGGTATTGAACGCCCCAAAAATTGAATTTGATCAGCAAACACAATACGTACTCGCCAAAATGGGTAGGGATAGTGCTGGATTGGTTACTGGTATGGCGAAATTAAAACAGGGCGAAACAGTAACCGTTAGTGATAGTCTCAGTTTCAACTTTAAATCCCAAAAAGGTCTAACATACAGTTCGTTTTTTCAACAAGATGAGTTCTTCAATTATGCTGAAAAGGTGAAGAAAATCGATCAGGAAACTTTTTTCGCAGCAAGGGGAAGGTTTACTACCTGTAATCTAGATACTCCTCACTTTGCCTTTAGGTTTGCCAAAGCAAAGTTCATGAATAAGAAATTGGTGGTAACCGGACCAGTCCATCCAGAGTTTGAAGATGTGCCTGTACCGCTTTATCTACCATTTGGAATTTTCCCCATGAAAAAAGGAAGACAATCGGGTATTCTTCCTCCTCAATTCACCGTAACAGAAGATTTTGGTATTGGTTTAGAAGGATTGGGATATTACAAAGCTTTCAACGAATATCTTGATGCTAAACTTTGGTTTGATTTGTATTCCTATGGTTCTTGGCGTGCAAACTTTTCACCTTCCTATCGTGTAAGGTACAAATACAACGGTTCATTTAATATCAGTATTCAGAATACCAAGTTTGCTTTTAAAGGAGATCCGGATTTTAGAAAGAACCAAAGTTTCTTTGTAACCTGGGCACACAGTATGGACAGCAAAGCCAGACCTGGTGTTAGTTTTAGTGCCAATGTGAATGCAGGAAGTAGCAAATATCTTTCTTTAGTGCCTAATGCCGGACTGGTAAATCCAGGTTTTGGTGGAAATGTACAAGGTGCAGGTAACTACCAACAACCAATGAACTTTACCAACCAATTGAGTTCATCAATTTCATTTCAAAAAAACTGGCAAGGCACTCCGTTTAATTTGGCTGTGAACATTAACCATAACCAAAATACTGCAACTAGTTTGGTCAATCTTAATCTCCCAGACATTGCATTTGTGATGAATACGATTTATCCGTTTCAAAAGAAAGAAGCAGTAGGGGAGTCGAAATGGTATGAGAAATTAGGTATTGCATATACTGGTAATTATAAAGGGCAAATTTCTTTCTACGATACAGCATTCAGGTTCAAACAATTGATTGATACATTCCAATGGGGTGCAAGTCATGATATTCCTATTACACTCTCATTACCTTCATTGGGCCCCATTCAATTAGCACCTAGTTTTGGTTTTAAGGAAAGATGGTATGCGCAGAAATTCTTCAGGAAATGGAATACAACCACTGAAAAACTCGATACTTCAATCCAAAAAGGTTTTTATGCTGCAAGGGAAATGACAATGGGGCTATCCTTTAGTACAGCCATTTTCGGCACCTATCAATCAAAAAATAAAGAGGCACGAGTGCAAGCTATACGACATGTTTTGCGGCCTCAAATGAGTATTAACTATAAGCCAGATTTAATGGCTCCATATTATTATCGAGAACAGGTGAACAAGAACGGTAACCAGGTTCTTATGTCTGTATTTGATGGTAGCTTGTACGGACCCTTTTCTCCAGAAAAAAATGGTGGTATAGGTTTTAGCCTAGACAACAACTTAGAAATGAAAGTACGTTCTAAAACGGACTCAGGGGAAGCAGAACTGAAAAAGGTGAAATTGTTGGATGGTTTTGGCGTATCTGGAGGGTATAATTTTCTGATCGACTCTTTCAAGTTGTCGACCTTCAATCTCTATGCCCGCAGTAACTTGTTCGAAAAAATCAACATCACTGCAAATGCTATCTTAGACCCTTATCAGACAGACCCTTCAACAGGTCAAAGAAAAAATGTATATGCTTGGAATGGTGAGAAATTCAATTTGGGATCTTTGGTAAGTGGTAGCGTAAACATTTCAGCCAATTTCCAAAGTAAAAAAGGAAACGATAAAAAGAAGAAACCAGAATTAGACGATGATGTAACCCAAAATCTGACAAACGATCAGATCATGTCTCAAATGGAATACATGAGAAGAAACCCTTCTGAGTTTACCGACTTCAGTATTCCTTGGTCACTTAACGTATCTTACTCATTGAGCTTTGCTAAATTGCCTCAACCGGATTATACTTTTAAAAAGCAGGTTACATCGAGTTTTAACTTTACTGGAGACTTTAGTTTGTCCCCAAAATGGAAAATTGGTGGGAGTGGTTTTTATGATTTGAATACTAAAAAATTACAATCACTTACAACCTTTATTTCAAGAGATTTACATTGCTGGCAAATGTCAATTAATGTAACACCAATCGGACTTTA
>JBEBDP010000222.1:0-2637 GCA_041156925.1 Bacteroidota bacterium
TATGAATTTATCCCTGAAAACTATTTGCCTGCGGGTAAGGATGAGTATCATTTACGTAACAGGCACAACAATAGTGGTATTGCTTACAGAAGTTTAACTGCATCAGAGATAGAGACTTTGGTGAGGAACAGCAATACGTCTGATAATTGGAATAATATTTTGGTATCTGCGCAGTTTGATCCACAGTTGGTTAAACATTGTAGCTTTTTTGGTTTGGTGAGAATCGGAAAACTTGAGCCTCTCTCGTTGGGATTTCATAGTCTGAGTTTATCAGTTGGTTTGTACAATTCAACCATCATCAGTTGTGATTTTGGAGATAATGTTTGTGTGCACAACGTCAATTATTTTTCTCATTTTGTTGTAGGAAGTGAAGTGATGATTGCCAATGTAAACGAATTGGCTACAACTAGCACTGCAAAATTTGGTAATGGAATCATTAAAGAGGGTGAGACTGAAGCACAACGTATTTGGTTAGAGATTTGTAATGAAAATGGTGGTAGAAAGGTGTTACCATTTGATGGCATGCTTACGGCAGATGCTTTTCTTTGGTCTAAATACAGGAATGATGAAAAGTTGATGAGTGCTTTTCATTCTTTTACTGAAAAGAAGTTTGATAGTGCAAGAGGGCATTATGGAATTATTGGCGACAGAACCGTAATCAAGAATTGTAAAATGATCAAGGATGTCTTGATTGGTTCAGATGCCTATATCAAAGGCGCAAACAAAATCAAGAATGTCACCATCAATAGCAATGATCAGGCTTCTACACAAATTGGTGAAGGTTGTGAATTGGTCAATGGTATCATTGGCGTAGGATGTAGAATCTTCTATGGCGTTAAGGCAGTACGTTTTTTCATGGCCTCTCATTCCCAATTGAAATATGGTGCTCGTTTGATTAACTCTTACTTGGGTAATAATGCTACCATCTCTTGTTGTGAGGTGCTGAATTCATTGATTTATCCTTTTCATGAGCAGCACCATAACAATTCTTTTTTGTGTGCTTCATTGATGATGGGACAATCAAATGTAGCCGCGGGGGCTACTATTGGTTCAAATCACAATTCAAGAGGGGCTGATGGAGAATTAATTGCAGGAAGAGGTTTTTGGCCCGGACTCTGTGTGAGTTTGAAGCACAATTCCAAATTTGCTTCCTTCTCCTTGTTGGCCAAAGGTGATTTTCCTTTTGAGTTGAATATTCCTGTTCCATTTTCATTGGTAATTAATGATCCAAGTTCAAATGAATTGAGAATAATTCCTGCTTATTGGTTCAGGTATAATTTTTATGCCTTGCAACGCAATGAATGGAAGTATAAAGACCGCGACGCTCGTATTGCAAAAGAACTCTTATTGGAACACAGGAGTTTGGCGCCAGACAGTGTGAATGAAATTTTTGATGCAATTGCTTTAATGGCCTTGTATACAGGTAAAGCTTATTATAGATCAAAAGACCAGAAAATTCCTGCAGATGATGCTTGTACCAAGACTGGATACAAACTATTGGAGAAGCAAGATGAGCTGGTTGATGAGTTAGAAATAGTAGCGGAAGGTTTTGAGAACAGTAACCGAAAAGTGGTGTTGTTGAAAGTGCGTCAAGCTTATGCTGCCTATGTTGAAATGGTTAGGTATTATGCAGTAGGAGAATTGGTTGCAGCATTTAAACAACAAACTGAAGTTGATCCAGTTTCATTTGTAAATCAACTTTCCTTGAATGCTAAGCGGGAGAGTTGGTTGAATGTAGGCGGACAATTAATGCCTTCATCAACATTTGCAAATATGTTGGATAAAATTCGTTCCGGTAAGGTGAAATCATGGGAGGGTGTGCATGCTTCATATTTGGATGCTGCATCAACTTATCATGAGCAAGTGCTGTTGCATGCTTTGGCTTCATTGATGGAAATAGATGGATTGAAAAAGAGATCCTTTAATGAAGAAAAGATTGAAGAGTTGTTGGCGGAACATTTACAAACAACTGAGAAGGTGTATGAAGGAATAGTAGCGTCAAGAGAGAAAGACATGACCAATCCATTTCGCACCATGGTGTTTGATGATAAAGAAGAGCAGGAGGCAGTTATTGGTAAATTGGAAGACAACAGTTTCATCAAGCAAAAGGATATTGAACGAAAAGAGTTGAGAAGATCAATTGAGGTGATTACAAAAAGAATGGGTGTTGCAGTTCAATAGACACAAGCAGTGCTTAAAGTTATCAGGATAAGATTTGATACCTTTGCAGCGTGATTTACCTCAAGTTAGTTTTAGTGGCCATCATGTGGGGTGGTACTTTCATTGCTACCAAAATGGCCTCGCATGTTTTTGGTTCTTTTACCGGCGCCTCTTTTCGCTATTTGGTTGCTTTGTTGTTCATGGTGCCCATGATGTTGTTCAAAGATCCGAAGGCGTTTAAGGTAACGCGTAAACAATTTATCCAACTTGCTTTATTGGGTTTCACTGGCATTTTTGCTTATAGTTTTTTCTTTTTTACTGGGTTAAGACAGGTAAAGGCTAGTCACGGTGCTTTGATTGTTGCACTCAATCCAGTCTTGGTTATGCTTATTTCTTCATTGATTGGCAAAGAAAGAATTGCAGGGATCAAGATTTTGGGATTGCTTATATCCCTTGCGGGTACTGCAATTGTTATTG
>JBEBDP010000223.1:0-5155 GCA_041156925.1 Bacteroidota bacterium
CATACCTTCCTGTAAAAGTTCCAAAAGTACCCGGAGGCGGTTTTTGGGGTTGGTTCTCTAAAAAGGATGGCAATGACATCGACCGTTATATTGATGAGAAGTTGGATGAATTAGATTTAGCCCGTTCGAAACAAGCTCAGAAGGAAGTCCTCCTAAGAAGAGTGTCCCTCGACTTAATCGGCATACCTGCACCAGTAGCAATCAGCAAAAAATACCTAGAAGACAATTCAGATCAAGCATATGAGAAACTGGTAGATGCACTTTTAGCTTCACCCCAATTTGGCGAAAGATGGACGGCCTTGTGGATGGATTTGGCCAGATATGCAGATACAAAAGGATATGAAAGAGATTATATTAGATCTATTTGGCGTTACCGTGATTGGTTGATAAAAGCCTTCAATGAAGACAAGCCCTATGATCAATTCCTAATCGAACAACTTGCAGGTGATTTATTACCCAATCCTTCTGATGAACAATTTATAGCGACAGCCTTCCACAGGAATACAATGAACAATGATGAAGGCGGAACGGACAATGAAGAGTTCAGGGTTGCTGCAATTTTGGATAGAGTAAACACCACTTGGGAAGCGCTCATGGGTACTAGCTTTGCTTGTGTGCAATGTCATAGTCATCCTTATGATCCTTTTACCCATGAAGAATATTATAAGTTCATGGCATTCTTCAATAATTCAAGGGATGAAGACACCAACGATGAATATCCTTTGTTAAGAGAATTCAGAAATGATAGTAAACTAAAATATGATAACTTATTAAACTGGTTAGGTAAGCATACTGATAAAAATACTTTTGCGTTTTATCAGCGCTTAGTAAAAACGGGACAACAATGCATCAACAGCATTACAGTCGATTCGATGTACAATGCAGCATTAGAGGATACCAAAGCACTTCGTTTCAGGAAAAATTCACTTGCGAAATTTAGTCAGCGCGATTGCACCAACAAACCAAACTTGCTGATAAGGTTAAATTCATTTGTAGAAAACGGCATACTGAAATTGTATATCGATAATCCCAACTCACAACCTGTTGGCAGTATAAAAATCAACAAGACAAAGAAAGATTGGGACTTGATCAGCTTTAAGTTGGATGAAAAGCTGACAGGTAAACATGATTTTTATTTCAGGTACGAGAATCCATCTCTGAAAAAAGAAAAAGATTTAGGCCCTTTAGTCGATTGGCTTGTGTTTACTCCTACTTTTCCAGCACAAAATACAGTTGAAGGTTTAGCAAATCATAACGACTTCCTTGAATTATTAAATCTTCCTGATGCTGAATTTACGCCTATCATGTCTGATAATCCAGATTACATGAAGCGAAAAACTTTTGTTTTTGAAAGAGGCAATTGGTTGATCAAGACCAAAGAAGTTGAGCCAGGAATACCTGCACTTTTTGTGGGTAATGATCAACAATATAATTCAAGATTAAAACTAGCACAATGGATGACGGATAAACAAAATCCGTTGACAGCTCGTACCATGGTCAATCGTTTATGGGAACAATTATTCGGACAAGGGTTAGTAGAAACGCTTGAAGACTTAGGATCACAAGGTATTGCGCCAACGCATCCGGAACTGCTTGATTATCTTGCTTACACTTTCATGGAAGAAGACAAATGGAGCATCAAAAAAACATTGAAGCGCATGGTGCTTTCAAGTACCTACAAACAAAGTAATACTACCAGCAAGGAAGCATTAGAGAAAGATCCGTTGAATAAATATTATGCAAGAGCGCCAAGGGTTAGGTTAACAGCAGAACAAATAAGAGATCAGGCATTGGCGATATCCGGTAAGCTCAGTGAAAAAATGTATGGTCCGAGTGTTATGCCTTATCAACCAGATGGCATTTGGGCATCCCCTTATGATGGAAGAACTTGGGTAAAAAGTGAAGGCGAGGATCAATACAGAAGAGCGATTTATACTTATTGGAAAAGAACAGGTCCCTACCCTTCTTTTATCAATTTTGATGGTACAGCAAGAGAAGTATGTACAAGTAGAAGAATTAAAACCAATACACCCCTACAAGCATTGACACTATTGAATGATTCAACGTATTGGGACATCTCAGTGCAGTTTGCTAAACAGTTGATGCAAGAAAAAAATACTACCGTCAACCAGAAAATTAGCAAGGGCTATCATATAGCAACTGGCATTCCAATTCAAGCCAACAAAACCAAGGTACTTGAAAACTTATACGTGACTACACTTCAACAAATTGCAAATGATCAGAAAAGAGTATCAAAGATGATTGCTGATAGTGTGGTTAATCAACAGAAAAAAGAATTGGCAGCTTTAGCTGTAGTTACCAATGCTATTTTAAACTTGGATGAAGTGATCACTAAAAATTAAACAATGGTGCGAGAGAAAATTCAAATAGAAGCACAACATGCTGAATTGTCTTTTCAGACAAGGAGACATTTTTTGAAGAAGTGCAGGACTGGCATGGGCATGATGGCCTTGGGCTCCATATTAGATGGTTGTAATTTATTTTCCAGCAACAACAATAATCCATTAGCATCAAATCCATTGATGGCAAAGGCACCTCATTTTGCAGGTAAAGCCAAATCTATAATCTTTTTACACATGGCAGGTGCACCTTCTCAATTAGAGATGTTCGACTACAAACCTGAGTTACAGAAAATGGATGGAATGGATTGTCCAGAGTCATTTATCAAAGGAAAAAAGTTTGCATTCATCAGAGGGGTTCCTAAATTATTAGGTCCGCAAACCCAATTCAA
The DNA here is from genome assembly GCA_041156925.1 of Bacteroidota bacterium. GTDB lineage: Bacteria > Bacteroidota > Bacteroidia > Chitinophagales > Chitinophagaceae > Pollutibacter. Next base: position 2,753 of record JBEBDP010000223.1, read on the forward strand.
ACAATATGGTGAAAGTGGTTTATGGCTTTCAGATAATTTACCACACTTCAAACAAGTCATTGATGATGTATCTCTTTTAAAAGCAGTTAATACTGATCAATTCAATCATGCTCCAGCACAATTATTGATGCATTGTGGTACACCTAGATTAGGCAGACCGAGTATGGGTTCTTGGGTGACTTATGGGTTGGGCACAGAGAACAGTAATCTACCTGGATTTGTGGTTCTTACTTCTGGAGGAAGAAATCCCGACTCTGGTAAAAGTGTATGGGGCAGCGGTTTTTTACCTTCAGTCTATCAAGGAATACAGTGCAGATCAGAAGGTGACCCAGTTTTATTTTTGAAAGATCCCAATGGTTTCTCTAGAGATTTGAGGAAGTCGTCTATCGAAGCCATCAACAAAGTAAATGAACTGGCTTATGAAGAATACAACGACCCTGAGATTCTATCCAGAATTGCACAATACGAAATGGCTTTCAAAATGCAAGTAGCAGTACCAGACGTGATGAGCATTGCAGATGAGCCAGCTTATATTCATGAGATGTATGGGACTAAACCCGGACAAGAATCTTTTGCTAACAATGCTTTGCTTGCAAGAAAGCTTGTAGAAAAAGGTGTTCGCTTTGTGCAACTCTATGATTGGGGATGGGACAGTCATGGTACAGATCCTGGCACAGCTTTAGACATGGGTTTTGTAAACAAGTGTATGGAAACAGATAAGGCTGTAACCGCACTCCTACTTGATTTGAAACAACGAGGATTGCTTGATGAAACCTTGGTGGTTTGGGGTGGAGAATTTGGTAGAACACCCATGCAAGAAAACAGAGATGGTATCCAGAACTACCACAAAGGTAGAGATCATCACTCAGATGCATTTACCATGTGGATGGCAGGTGGCGGTGTTAAAGGTGGATTTAGTCATGGTGAAACTGATCCAATTGGATACAATGCTATTGATGGTAAGGTTTCAGTATATGATGTTCAAGCAACAATTTTAAACCAGCTTGGATTTGACCATGAGCAACTTACTTATCAATTCCAAGGAAGACAATTCAGGTTAACAGATGTGTTTGGTAAAGTCATTGAACCGGTTATCGCGTAAAAGAACAAGTTGAACATGCTAGAATTCATTGGAAGATTACACCCTGCTATTGTCCATTTACCCATAGGCATTTTTGTACTAGTGGTTTTACTTGAATTTGCTGCACTTCATCCAAAGAGAAAAATCTGGAGTTCAGCCATTCAACCCATCAACATTATAGGTATCATCTTTTCATTACTTTCACTATTAACAGGTTTGTTACTTGCAGAGGAAGGCAACAACAATGAAGATGATGTAAACGTTCATAAATGGACGGCTATCGCAACTACCCTTTTGTTTGTTGGTTATACTTTAGGAAGAAACAAAATCATTCAACAGCGAATTGTACATGTTACAATTTTAATTATCCTCTCTATTGGCTTGTTAAGTACAGGGCATCTTGGAGGATCACTTACTCATGGATCTGATTATCTAACTATTTCACCTGCAGCTGATCAAAAAGAGGTGGCATTCACTATTACAGATATCAATCAAGCAGTAGTATACAAAGACATAGTTCAATATACCCTGGACAAGAAATGTGTTCAATGTCATGGTGCAGACAAACAAAAAGGTAAACTTCGTTTGGATGATTCAACCTGGGTATTAACAGGTGGAAAAAACGGACAGGTAGTTAATCAACAAGAACCTGAGCAAAGTGAGTTGTTAAGAAGAATTCTACTTGAATTGAATGATGAAAAGCACATGCCTCCAAAAGGCAAGGATCAATTAACTGAATTTGAACAAGCCATTTTTAAATGGTGGATAGTGTCTGGTGCCTCATTTAATAAGCATGTAGCTGATATGCTGCCAGATGAAAAAACAAAGAGCGCTTTAAATAAATTCAAAGACCATTATTCACAAAAAGCAATTGTTCAAAAAAGAGAGGATGTCGCTTCCATTACTAAAGAGGATAAATTAGCCTTAGAGAAAGCGGGTTGGGTTATTTCTGCTATTTCAAATGACGACAATCACGTTAGAGCAGTTGGTTATAATCTTGAGCAACCTTTGAAAAAAGCTATAGAAATGCTATCCTTGATCAAAGAACAATTAGTAGAATTAAAGTTGAGTTCAAGTGGAATAAATGATGGAGATATAGCAAGTATCAGCAGTCTAACAAACATCGAAAAACTTTGGTTAGATGGTAACAAGATTACTGATCAATCTTTAGAAAAAATTACAACACTAATTAACTTAAGCAATCTCAATCTGGCTTTTACTTCAATTTCGAAAAACGGAATTGTACAACTGAAGAAACTACCTGCTTTAAAAAATATCTACCTGTATGAAACCAAAGTGACAGGTGAAGATCTTACTCAATT
>JBEBDP010000224.1:0-5423 GCA_041156925.1 Bacteroidota bacterium
GTGCTAAGAAATAGCCATAAAGATTGGATCCTTTGAATCATAAGACTAATTTAACCTAATTCAGGGTATAGTGGAAATTGTTGCATGAATGATTTAACCTCATCTTTCACTTGGGCAACAATTTGCTCATTGTCTGCATTCATCAATACCTTATCAATCATATCAACAACAGTCTGCATGTGGCCAGCTTTTAATCCACGTGTTGTGATTGCCGGTACGCCAATGCGAATGCCCGATGTTACAAAAGGACTCTTATCATCGTAGGGTACTGAATTTTTATTTAGTGTGATATGCGCTCTATCTAGCGTTTCCTGAGCTTTTTTACCCGTAATATCTTTGTTTCTGAGGTCAATCAACATTAAGTGATTTTCGGTTCCTCCACTAATCAAGTGATATCCTTTTGCAACGAATGCTGCTGCCATGGTTTGAGCATTCTTTTGAACATCTTCTTGGTAAACCCTAAATGAAGGATCAAGTATTTCTCCAAATGCAACTGCTTTAGCAGCAATAACATGTTCTAATGGTCCGCCTTGCATACCAGGGAACACAGCAAGGTCGAGTAGCGCACTCATAGACCTGATATTACCTTTTGGATCTTTGATACCGAATGGATTGTCAAAATCATTTCTCATCATGATTACACCACCTCTTGGTCCGCGTAAAGTCTTGTGTGTTGTGGAGGTAACAATATGGCAATGATCAAAAGGGTCATTTAAAACGCCTGCAGCAATCAAACCAGCTGGATGTGCGATATCAGCTAATACCAAGGCGCCAATTTCATCTGCTACAGCTCTGATACGTGCATAGTCCCAATCCCTGCTATAAGCCGATGCACCACAAATGATCATTTTTGGTTTTTCTGCTCTTGCAGTTGCTTCCAATTGTTCATAGTTGACCAATCCTGTTTCCTTGTCTACCCCATAGAAAAAGGCTTGATAGGTTTTGCCACTGAAGTTAGCTGGACTACCATGTGTAAGGTGTCCGCCCATACTTAGGTCTAGTCCTAATATTTTATCTCCAGGTTTTAAACAAGCCAAGAATACAGCGGTATTGGCTTGGGCGCCACTGTGTGGTTGTACGTTTGCCCAAGAAGCATTAAAAACCTTCTTCAAACGATCAATGGCAAGAGATTCAATTTCATCAACCACTTCACATCCGCCATAATATCTTTTTCCAGGATATCCTTCTGCATATTTATTGGTTGCAACAGAGCCCATGGCTTGCATTACCTGTAAAGAGGTAAAGTTTTCAGAAGCGATAAGCTCTATGCCTTCTCTTTGTCTTTTTAGTTCCTTGTTGAGTAAATCGAATACCAATTGATCTTGTGCCATTGCGTGAGGTTTGTGCAAAATTAACCCGAGTGGGATGAATGAAAAAATCTTGTAGAACACCAGTTTTACACACTCATGCTAACGATGGTTGAACAACTTTCGTATTCAATGGCATCATTGCTGCAAATCAGGACCAACCTGTTGTTACAGAGTGTTTTAATGAGGTGGTGATAGAGTGCTATACCTTGTTTGTCTAGGTTGGTGGTAGGCTCATCCAGCAAAATCACTGGTGTGTCTGAGAAAAAGGCTTGAGCCATTTTTACTCTTTGCTTCATGCCACTGCTGTAGTTGCGAATTCTTTTGTTTGCGGCTTTGGTAAGTCCAATTTCTTCTATGATGTTCTCTGTGTTCCAGCCCGACTGAAATGGCTTGAAAGAAGCATGGTAATTGAGGAATTCTACAACGGTCATGTCTTCAATCACCTCCAGGTAGGGGGCACAGATAGAAATGTATTTGAATACATGTTCAGGAGCAATCTTTTTATTGTCCAATTCAAATTCTATGCTGCCTTCACTGAGGTGAAGGGCACCTGCAATGCATTGTACCAAAGTTGATTTACCAGATCCATTGTGTCCGGTAATGGCATAATGATTTGGGGAAGTAAATGCTATATCTCGGTTTCTAAAGATCCACTCTCTGTTGAATCGTTTACCGGCCTTATTCACCAAGATCTTCATCAGTGGTATTTTTATTAAAACGCTTGATAATACCTCTGCTGCTCTCGCGAATAAAGGTTACAATTTCATCTCTCTCATCTGTAACTGGAAATTCTTCTTCAATGAAATCAACTGCCTGTGTTGTATTCATTCCCTTGTTATAGATGTGTCTGTATATATCAAGAATCTCATTGATTTTCTCAACGGTGAATCCTTTTCTTTTTAAGCCAACAGAATTTACACCAGCATAACTAAGAGGAGATCTTCCAGCTTTGATATAAGGAGGGATATCTTTTCTTACCAGTGAGCCTCCTGCAACAAATACATGTTGTCCGATTTTTACAAACTGGTGTACAGCTGTCATACCTGCAAGAATAGAGTAGTCGCCTAACACCACGTGTCCTGCCAATTGGGTATTGTTGCTCATGATACAGTTATCGCCAATCACACAATCGTGTGCAATATGGCTATAGGCCATTACTAGACAATTTTTTCCCACAACTGTTTTCCACCTGTCTTTGGTTCCTCTGTGTATGGTTACAAACTCACGAATGGTAGTATTGTCGCCTATTTCCACTGTGGTCAATTCACCCTCAAATTTCAAGTCTTGAGGAACGGCAGCAATAACTGCACCAGGAAATATTCTACAGTTTTTCCCAATTCTAGCACCATCCATGATGGTTACATTACTGCCAATCCATGTTCCCTCTCCAATTTCAACATTCTGGTGAATGACAGAAAATGGGTCGATTTTCACATTAGTGGCAATCTTTGCATTGTGATGGATATACGTGTGCGGATGGATCATTTGAAATGTTTTGTTTAGGCCTCTTCTCTTTTTACCAATTGTGCCATAAGCATTGTTTCTGTAGTAATCTTGTTGCCTACATAAACAGTTCCAATCATTTCACAAAGACCTCTGCGAATTGGTCCAGTTAGCTCAAGTTTCATAATCAATGTATCGCCTGGAACTACTTTATGCTTGAATTTACAATTGTCGATTTTTACAAAATAGGTATCATACTCACCAGGTGGGAGTGAGTTTATAGCAAGAATTCCACCTGTTTGTGCGAGTGCTTCAACCTGCAAAACGCCTGGCATTACTGGATTACCTGGAAAATGTCCACCAAAAAATGGTTCATTGAAGGTAACGTTTTTGATTCCTACGATGTGGGTATCAGAAAGTTCAATGATTTTGTCAACCAATAAGAAAGGATACCTGTGTGGTAATTTTTTTTCAATCTGCGTGGTGTTGTAAACCGGTGCTTGGTTAGGATCATAAACCGGCACATTTTTAACGTGCTTGTTTTTCTTGATATATTGTTTGATCAATTTCGCAAACTCAACATTTGAATAGTGTCCTGGTCTGTTTGCAATAATATGTGCTTTTATTGGGTAGCCAACCAAAGCCAAATCACCTACTACATCTAGCAATTTATGTCTCGCTGGTTCGTTCGGAAAACGAAGCTCAAGATTATTGAGGTAGCCTTCGCTTTTAACCTCGATATTATCTCTTTTGAATATATTGGCCAATCTAGCCATTTCCTCTTCTGAAACTGGTTTATCTACAACAACAATTGCATTGTTGATATCTCCTCCTTTAATGAGGTTATGAGCCAGTAGTGTTTCTAATTCATGCAGGAAGCAGAAGGTTCTGCATGGAGCAATCTCAGCTTTGAAATCAGCAATGCTTTTTAGTCCAGCGTGTTGTGTACCTAAAACGGGACTATTAAAATCAATGAGTGTAGTTACTTTGTATTCTACAGAAGGCATTGCTACCATTTCCACTCTTTTCTCTTCGTTGTAAAAAGAGATATTCGTATCGATGGTATACCAGTGTTTTGCTGCTTCTTGTTCTTCAATTCCTGCTTCTTCTATGATCTCAACGAAGGGTTGGGAACTTCCATCCATGATCGGGATTTCCGGACCATTGATATCAATCAAGCAGTTGTCAACTCCCATTCCTACCAAGGCTGCAAGAATATGTTCTACTGTGCTCACCTTTGCTCCTTTGTCCTCTAGGGTGGTACCTCTGGAAGTATCTGTAACCAGGTCGCAATCGGCTTTAATGACAGGCTGACCAGGAAGGTCAATACGCTTAAATTGAATTCCAAAACCAGGATTGGCTGGATGAAGTATCATATCAACCAAAATACCCGTATGTAAACCTGTTCCTGAAATACTGATCGATTGCTTGATCGTATGCTGTTTATCAGGATTAAATTGTTTAAGACTCATAGAACAAATTGAATGCAAAGATAAACCATTTTTAATAGGTGGAAAACGGTTATAAAGTGTTGAATATCAATTATTAAGAGGAAATGGCGTCTCTTTCTTTGATCAATTGGGCTACCAGCGCCTCTAATTCTTGGATTTTTTTATCCAAATCTGGCAGCTTTTTGTAGACAGCTTGAGACCTCATGGATGCACCAAATTCTAAGGCGGGTTTGCCATTTAGCACTGAATTGGGTTTGGTCACAGATTTGGATACTCCAGTCTGACCATTTATCCGGGTTCCATCAGCTATGGTAATGTGTCCAACAATGCCAGCTTGTCCACCTATCATCACATTTTTCCCAATCTTGGTACTTCCGCTAATACCTGTTAGCGCAGCAATAACGCCGTGTTCACCTACTTCAACATTATGGGCTATTTGTAACAAATTATCCAATTTTGTCCCTTTTCTGATAATAGTTGAACCCATTGTTGCCCTATCGATACAAGTATTTGCTCCTATTTCAACCTGGTCTTCTATGATAACATTTCCCAATTGTGGTACTTTATTGTAAGTGCCATTTTGTTGTGGTGCAAATCCGAATCCATCACTTCCCAAAACAGTTCCAGCATGTATGGTAACATCATTTCCTATGATGCAATCATGATAAATCTTTACACCTGGATGTAAAACTGTCCTTTCACCAATATTGGTATTGGCGCCAACAAAAACCTGCGGATGAATCTTGGAACCATTTCCAATTACTGCATTTTCACCTATATAACAAAATGCCGCAATGTAAACCTGTTCTCCAATTTTTGCAGATGGATGTATGAAAACAGGCTCTTCAATTCCTACCATTTGTTTTTCCTTCATTTGCTGATAATGCTGCATGAGCTTAGCAAATGACGAATAGGCATCCTTTACTCTAATGAGGGTGGCGCTGACGGGCTGTTTGAGGTCCAATTCTTCACTGATGATGACAACTCCAGCTTTTGTGGTATACAAATACTCTTCATATTTGGGATTAGCCAAAAATGCCAAATCCTGTGGTCCTGCCTCCTCAATTTTACCAAAACCAGCAACAATAGTATGTGCACTACCTACTATTGTTCCTTGTATAAGAGATGCTATTTGTTCGGCTGAAAATTGCATAAATATGGATTGCACTTTGCAGCTAACAAAAATGTTGACTGCAGGTTCGGTTTTAGTTCTTGTTTA
>JBEBDP010000225.1:0-18809 GCA_041156925.1 Bacteroidota bacterium
CAAATCCAATTAAAAGAACCAATGAGTTGACGAAAACGAGGAACATCAAAATTAGTATACTTCCTAAAGATCCATATACTTTGTTATAAGAAGCAATATTGTTTACCCAGTAGGAAAACAAATAGGTGAAAGCCATAATGAGTACAGTAGCTAAAATTGCCCCTGGTGACCTAATTCTCCATTTCTTTTGAACATGCGGGGCATATTTATAAATCAGGCCTATTGCTAAAAAAATCAAAAAGAAAGTTACAATAAAATGACCAATATTAAATAAGAAATCAACCCATTGATCCTCTATTTTTAGTTGCATGGTAACCCATTTCAACACAACAGTTTGAGTTAACATGATCAATATGGTTGCGATTAACAGAAGGATGATGATAAAAGTTAAACGAATTGCAGTCCATCTTACTTGTATAAAATTTCTGTCTTCAGTTTCTATATGCAACATCGACTTTCTAAAGGTACGCATGATGGTAAGTGTTGCATTTGAAGAGAAATAAATAGCAAGTAATAAACCAAAGGAAAGCGTACCAGTACCACCGGTGAAAAAATCATCCATCACTCTTTTAATCATTAGATACGTAGTATCGTCTGGAATCACATTTTCTAGTAAAACCAAGATTTCGGTATATAGATTTTTTGAACCAGGTATATACGATAAAAGCGTAAATAAGAAAATGAGGAGTGGTGGCACAGCCATCAAAAAGTTAAATGAAATTGATGCTGCTCTCTCGTTAAGACCTATTTGTTGTGTCTGCTTCAGGAAAAAAGTAACCACATCATAAAGTGGAATTCTTTCAAAACCGGGTAATAAGATTTTCTTCGACCATTGTATGATCGGTTTTATAGGAGGGCTTTCAAGGATAATCCGTTGTAGTTTTATCATGCTCTACAATTATCTAATACCCAAACTGTCAAGTGCTTTTCTGTACTTTCTAGCGTTGTTAAAATGTTCTTCTGCTGTTGCTGCAAAGCTATGTGATCCAGAAAAATCAGCTTTTGCGCAAAAATACAAATAGTCGGTCTTTTCACCCCTTAAAACTGCATCAATTGAAGCAACAGAAGGTGTACAAATTGGCCCAGGCGGCAAACCTTTGTTTTTATAGGTGTTGTAGGGCGAGGAAGCACTGCTGTTGATATGGTTTAGTGTAACTCTTTTTATGGTAAAATCACCAACAGCATATTTCACAGTTGGATCTGCTCCTAAAGGCATTCCTTTTTTTATGCGGTTCAAGTAAACACTAGCGATAGTTGGTTTTTCATTGTTGTCGTTAGTCTCTTCCTCTACAATAGAAGCTACGGTAATGGCTTCTTCTTTTGAAATACCGATTCTTTGTAAATCGTCTAGTCTTCTATCATTCCAGAACTTATTTGCTTCTTTATTCATTTTATTGAAAAATGATCTAGGATTGGTATTCCAATAAATTTCATAAGTATTGGGGATTACCAAGGTGAAAACAGTCTCTTTTGTAATACCTAAAGAAGATAAAGAATCATTGCTGTTCATGAATCTGTAAAATTCGTTAGATGTTGCCTCTAGTTTCTTCCCCAGGTAGTCTGCTAAATCTTTACGCGTGCGAAGTTTAGTAATTGTTATTTTAACTGGATCCTGACTTCCATTGTGTAGTTTTCTGAAAATGGTAAAGACACCCATACCATCTTTTATGATATATCTTCCTGGCTTTATATTTCTCCAATAACCTGTCCATTCTGCTAAGGCAAGAAAACTGGTATAGTGCGTAGCGTGTAGATTTTGTTGAATTTCTTTTTTTACAAATTGTTTATTGGCGTTTTTTTCAGAGATGAATAAGATTACTTCATCATCATTGAATTTTGTGCTACTGCTTAAAAAGACAAAATAAAAGAAACCAGCAGCCAGGAAAGCAAGCACTGCCATTAAATATATGCCTATTCTTATTCCTTTTTGTTTACTTTTTCTTGTCTTTTTCTTAGAAGTTGCCATAAGTAAAATTCATAAAAAAACCCTGCCTTTGTAAGCAGGGTTCAATTTACTTTAAAAAAGAATTTATTTTGAAGTATCTGCTGCAGGATTTACTGGAGCAGGAGCTTGTTGAACAGGGGCAGTTCCAGTTGTTGTAGGAATATTTTTAATGATATTCTCAGCACCCGTACCCTTATCAGAATTGATTACCAAAGCTGAAACGAGGCATAGGATAACCAAAATGCTGGAAAGGATCCATGTTCCTTTCTCTAATACATCTGTAGTTTGCTTAACACCCATAAATTGGTTGCTAAAGCCAGCAATTGTGCCAGAAAGTCCACCACCTTTAGGGTTTTGAATCAAAACGATAGCTCCAAGTAGTACAGAAGCGATGATGACCAAGGCAATAAAAAGAGTTGTCATATGCTGTTTTCTTTGATCTGAATAATTTTGGCTGCAAAAATATGGCTATTAGCAGGATTTTGCAAACTTAATTTGGCGTATACTTCAATGGCTTTTTGGGTCAATCCTTGCTTTAAATATACCTCTGCCATTGCTTCAGTAGCAATAATTTCTTGCATTACAGGCTGATCAAGGCCAGTATCAATCTCCTCATCACTTTCCTCTATTTCATTGATTTCAGCAGCTGGCTGGAGTCTTTTCATGGTTTTAAGCCATGCAGTGAAAGTCCTTACTTTTTTACCCAAGTCATCCTGGGGGTCATCCAATCTTGTCTTTATGCCCTGTGATGCAAAATAATCGACGGTATGATAGGGTTCAATTGGGATACTGGGTTCAACAACTTCTTCAACAACCAAAGGAATAGTATTGGTTATTTGTTCTTCGTGAACTGGTTCAGTTGATTCTTCAACAGCTATCAATGCATTCTCATCTTCTAATGAATTATCCCAGAGATTTTCATCGTCTTCATCAAAAGTTGTTTCAGGAAGTTCTATTGGTTGATCCTCTGTAATGTTGTTGTAATTTCTGTCATACTGACTTTGTCTAAAGTTTCCTTTTTCAGATTCATCACTTAATTGGTAATGCAACCATTGTGGTGAAGAAAAGAAAAGTGCAGTATGGGTGACTTGTTCTGGGAAGTCGAGATGGTAAACGGACTTAAGTTTACAACTATACAAAAACTGAACGATAGAAGAGAAGGGATACTGATCTGCTAAACGACTGAATTCGTCTAGCGTCATTTCCTCCAGACTTTCTTTCTCGAAAAGTGATTGTATCAGGTAGTCCGTCTCCTTGGTCATTGCGCTAATATACCCCCAGTTTACCAATTTGAAAAAATTCGGTTGAAAATCTCATCCGTCAGGTTATTGATGATTTGGTCATTTAAACCTGCTTCAGCCTGAGTCAAGCTCAAAGTAGCATCAAAAGGAAAGTTTCTCGTTAAATCAGCTTCAAAATTTTTCTTTTCATCCAATCGATTCTTAAAGACAATGTGAACAGTTACATTCAGGTTGTTACTGGCCGCTCTTTGTTGAGAAATACCGGAGGTGCTTACCGAATAATCACTGATATAACCACTGATTTCATAATCTGCATCATTATTTGTTTGTGACAACCTGGTTTGGTTGACTATCTTTTGTCTGAGCTTATCCGTAAGTCTTGGACTCAACTGTGGATTGATATATCTGGCTTTGTTTTCAATGAATGATACTTTAACCGTTTTTACTTCAGATGGTATGGAAACATCCTTTAAAGAATAACGACATGTACCCTGTATGCTGAAAACAGCCACAATAAAGACGAAGGCTAATTGGGTTGCTTTTTTTATTACTTTAATCTTCAATGTCATATTCTTTTAGTTTTCTGTATAAAGTCCTTTCGCTTATACCCAAATCAGTAGCTGCATCTTTTCTTTTCCCTTTGTGCTTTCTAAGTGCCTTTTCAATCAACTCTTTTTCTTTATCCATGATGTTTAAAGACTCATCTACTAGTATTGTGTCTTGTATAGCGTGACTTTCATTTAAAATCAAAGGCTGACTAACTACTGGCAGCACAGTAGAACTATAATTTTCCTGTTGTTTTCTAACAACTGGAAGGTCGTGTAAATAGGATTCTTCTATAACATCCGAAACCGTCGATATTGCATTTGGATTCTGTATGATTTCCAAAAACATTTTCTTCATTTCGGTAACATCCTTTTTTAAATCAAAGAACAACTTATAGAGGATGTCTCTTTCGTTCATAAATTCATGCTGACTTGTATTGCTCCCAGAACCAGCTACCAACATTGGTAACTGTTGGGTACTCTGTTTAGGTAAAAAGTTTTCAAGTACCTGTGCAGTAATCGTTTTTTCTTCAGCCAATACAGAAATTTGTTCAGCAATATTCTTCAGCTCGCGCACATTACCAGGCCAACTGTAATTCAGCAAGACTGCTTTAGCATCTTCGGTCAATTGAATGGGACTGGTTCTGTATCGTTCTGCAAAATCGACTGCAAATTTTCTGAACAATAAAATAATGTCCTCTTTTCTTTCTCTTAAAGAAGGTACTCGAATGGGTACCGTATTTAAACGATAATATAAATCTTCTCTGAATTTGTTGTTTTGAGTGGCTTGAAGCAAATCCTTATTGGTAGCTGCAATTACTCGAACATCTGTTTTCTGAACTTTTGATGAACCTACTCTTATAAACTCAGCATTTTCTAGCACTCTTAGTAATCTCGCTTGTGTGCCCAAAGGAGTTTCGCCAATTTCATCCATGAACAAAGTACCACCATTCACAGTTTCGAAATAACCTTTTCTAGCATCAACAGCACCTGTAAAGGAACCTTTTTCGTGACCAAATAGTTCTGAGTCGATGGTTCCTTCAGGAATAGCGCCACAGTTAACGGCAATAAAAGGACTATGCTTTCTAGGTGATAGTGAATGAATAATTTGTGAGAATATTTCTTTACCAACACCACTTTCACCTACAATTAAGACAGTAAGATCTGTATTGGCAACTTGCGCAGCAACTTGCAAGGCATAATTTAAAGCTGGGGAATTTCCAATGATGCCAAATCTGTTTTTTATACTTTGGATGTCCATTACGCTTCAATTAATTGTGGTTGTTCAACAATCTTTCCAATCATCGTGCCTTGTGTACATTCTAAAGCCATAACATGAACATAGGTTCCTGGTTGTTGTTTTGGATCTGTCTTATCGAATACCATCACTTTGTATTGACTGTTTCTACCCATCCATTGCGTTTTACTGCGCTTGGAATCTCCTTCGATCAATACCTCAAAAACTTTTCCAATATCTTTTTTATTGGATTCTAGTGAAAGATGATTTTGAAGCTGTACAATCTCATCGAGCCTTCTCTTCTTTGTTTCATCAGGAACATCATCTTTGTATCTTCTTGCTGCCAGTGTACCAGGACGCTCGGAATAGGCAAACATGTAGCTGTATTCGTATCCTGTTTTGCGCATAATATCCAGTGTGTCAAGGTGGTCTTGTTCTTCTTCCGTACAAAAACCAGCAATGATATCTGAACTGATAGCACAGTCAGGCATAATTTCTTTGATCTTGTTCACCCTGCCTAAATACCATTCTCTGGTATAGGTTCGGTTCATCAATTGCAGAATTCTATTTGAACCACTCTGTACTGGTAAATGGATATACTTACAGATGTTGTGGTGCTTTTTCATGGTATGCAGTACCTTGTCGGTAATATCTTTAGGGTGAGAGGTACTGAATCTCACTCTTAACAGTGGACTTACCTGCGCTACTTGCTCTAAAAGCATTGCAAAATCAACAGCATGATTTGTCTGAGGATCTACCCAATAGTAGCTGTCAACATTTTGTCCTAATAGCGTAACCTCTCTATATCCCTCATTAAACAAGGATGTGCATTCCTCTACAATTGAAATATTATCCCTGCTTCTTTCTCTTCCTCTTGTAAAGGGAACCACACAAAATGCACACATGTTATTGCAACCACGCATAATACTTACAAAAGCACTTATGCCGTTGGTATTGATTCTTACTGGAGAAATATCTGCATAGGTTTCCTCTCTGCTGAGCAATACGTTTACTGCTTTGGTTCCACTCCCTGCTTCTTCAATTAAAGAGGGTAGTGTTCTATAGGCATCCGGACCAACCACTAAATCAACCAATTTTTCCTCTTCTAACAGCTTACTTTTAAGTCGTTCTGCCATACAACCCAAAACGCCAATTAATAAACCCGGATTGGTTTTTTTAATTTTTTTAAACTCCGTTAGCCGTTTTCTCACTGTCTGCTCAGCCTTCTCACGAATAGAACAAGTATTCAAAAAGATAAGATCAGCCTCTTCTACATTTCTAGTAGAACCAAATCCCTCATCTTGTAAAATTGAGGCTATGATTTCACTATCACTAAAATTCATCTGACAACCATAACTCTCAATAAAAAAGTATTTAGAGTATTGTTGGTCGCCATTTGTTTCAGCCTGATATGCCTCTCCTTGACGCGTTTCGTCAATCGTCTTGTTTGCCAAATCTAACATGCTGCAAAATTAATGAAACCTAGAAAAAGTGACAAATTGTCACCTGTTAAATATTGACTAAGTATCTTTTCCCTAACCATGTGGTGGAAAGGGGAACAATCCATCTTTCTTCTAATTCCTTTTTAGAGCCAACAGAATGATCGAAAAATAAGGTATCGGCTTGAAGAAATTGATGGGAAAGTGCATAGTCAATTTGAGAAAGGGGAAGCAGTTGAATCTTTTCATTGATATAAAAAGCAAGCTGCGTTCTATCAAAGAGATTTACTTTAAAGCCTTCTTCAATTGCTTTAATTAACCTAACAGAACTATCTGTACTACAACCACTTACAGTTGTATTTTCTTCGTCAGCCATGATGATGATGAATTGCCCAAAAAATAAATTGGCAAATCCTTTTACGGGCTGTCCATGTGCTTTCCAATCGCCAATGAAAGATTCGAGAATCTTTTCAAGCTCAAGAGCCTCCGATAAAGAAAAGAGCCTATTAGATTGATAAATCCAGACCCTTGAATGGGGTGAAAAATTGGATGGGAGTAATTCTTTATAGTTAAGGTTCATGATTAAATGGATTGAGCGATTAGTTCCGCAATATCTAAAACTTCAATTTCAGACTCTTTTTCTTTTACCTTAACACCGTCAGTCATCATAGTGTTGCAAAAAGGGCAAGCTGCAGCAATAATCGAGGCTTTTGTATCGATGGCTTCTGATGTTCTTTCCCAATTGATTCTGGAAGTGCCTTTTTCTTCTTCTTTGAACATTTGAGCACCTCCTGCGCCACAGCAAAGTCCATTGCTCTTGCATCTCTTCATTTCAACCAATTCCGCATCTAAAGCTTTGATGACGTTTCTCGGGGCTTCATAGATATTATTGCTTCTTCCCAAATAGCAGGAATCATGGTAAGTGATTTTTTTACCCTTAAAGCTTCCACCTTCCTTCAAAACTATCTTCCCTTCATTGATTAAATCTTGAATAAGGGTAGCATGGTGAATGACTTCATAATTTCCTCCTAGTTCGGGATATTCGTTTTTCAAGGTGTTGAAACAATGAGGGCAGGCAGTAACAATTTTTTTAACCTCATATTGATTCAGCAACTGAATATTTTGGTAGGCCATCATTTGAAACATGAATTCGTTTCCTGCTCTTCTTGCAGGATCACCTGTACACATTTCTTCAGATCCAAGTATTGCATAGCTTATGCCAACCTTATTCAGTATCTGGACAAAAGCCTTGGTGATGGATTGTGCTCTTTGGTCGAAACTTCCTGCACATCCCACCCAAAACAAGATTTCAGGTTGTCTCCCTGCTGCTATTTCTTCTGAAAGTATTGGTACGTGCATGTTTAATCTTTTTGATTAAGCTCATTAATCATTTATCCAATTTGCTCTATCAGTTGGTGAAAACTTCCATGGTGCAAAATTGTTCTCTATATTCCCAAACATCATTGTCCATTCTTGAGGAGAACTGCTTTTTTCCATGACGAGGTAACGTCTTAGTTGAACGATAATATCAACCGGACTAATACTAACTGGACATTCTTCCACACAAGCATTACAGGTAGTGCAAGCTCTCAATTCTTCTTCGGTGATATAATCATGCAAAAGCGTTTTGCCATCTTGTAACTCCAGTCCCTTATCCAATCGTTGACCTATTTCTTCTGAACGATCACGGGTTTTCATCATGATGTTTCTGGGAGAAAGCAACTTTCCTGTTTGTGAAGCGGGACAAGCACTGGAACATCTGCCACACTCCGTGCAACTGTAAGCATCTAATATATTTTTCCAACTAAGCTCATTAATGTCTGAAGCGCCAAATTTTACATTGCCAGGATTTGTTACCTCGCTTGCTAACTCTGGCTGAAAGGCAAGTTTAACCTCTTGTTGAATGGATGGCATATTCTTGAACTGACCCTGTGGCGTCAATCTTGCATAATATGCATTTGGAAACGCGAGCAAAATATGCAAATGTTTGGACCAGGGTAGATAATTCAGAAAGGCAAGAATGCCTATTATATGCAACCACCAGGCTGAACGTTCTATGAATACCAATGCTCCATCTGAAAAAGAATTAAATAAGGGATGCAGGTATGCTGAAACCATAAAATTGCCTGTGGGGTGTTCAACATAATGGAGATGTCCTCTGTCTTGAAGAAGCGTGTCTGCAGCATTCATGCTTAGAAATAATCCCATTAAAATAATCTCTGTAACGAGAATTAGATTTGCATCACTGGTTGGCCATCCGTTTAGATCGCTATGCTTGAATCTCCATAAATTTTTGATATTTCTTCTATACAGGAATACAATACAAACCAATATAACTCCCGCTGCCAAAAACTCAAAAATATTAATCAGGTATGGGTAGAGGCTAGGAATTAAACTATTGAAAAGTCGGTGCGTCCCGAAAAGACCATCAATCAATATTTCAAGCACCTCAATATTGATGATGATAAAGCCTGCATAGATGATGAAATGCAATACAGCAACAAGTGGATTTTTAAACATTTTTTTCTGACCAAAGGCCAATAAGAAAACATTTTTCCATCTTTTTTCTGGGTGGTCATTCAATTCTTCTGGGATACCTAAAAGTATATTTCTTCTGATGCCTTTTATTCTTTTTGAAAAGAGATAAACTGCAACAACAAATACAGCAAGAAAAAGAATTTGGGGTAGAATATGCATTACACAATGTTCTTGTGCTAAATTACATGTTGTATCGCATTTAAACCCATTTTTATGGAAAGAAAATATATACTTTCGGCTGATAAGGCTGCAATGAAATTGCGCAGGATGGCCTATGAAGTAATGGAGAGAAACGCATCAGAAAAACAACTTGTTTTAGCAGGCATCAAAGGAAATGGCTTTGAAATTGCACAGATGTTAAAACAGGTATTAAGTGAGATTTCAAGTTTTTCAATTGACCTTTTGCTCATTGATATTGACAAACAAAATCCTTTGGTTTGTACCCTTGATAACAAAACCGATCTAGGAGACAAAGTTGTTCTTGTAATTGATGATGTGGTCAATAGCGGTAAAACTTTACTTTATTCTCTTTTGCCTTTGTTAAAAGCTTCTCCAAAGAAAATAGAGACCTTAACCTTGGTGGAAAGAAGTTATAAGACACATCCTATTCATGTTGACTATGTAGGGATTTCTCTAGCAACTACCTTTCATGATCATATCATTGTTGAAATAAATGAGGGGAAACTAGTTGGCGCATATTTGCACTAAATCAATAGGCTACAGGGTGTAACCTGAATTTTCCCAGTGTATTGAATTCAATGGCAGGAGCAGGTACTTTCAAGACATTGAATATTGAATAAATTGTTTTCAGTGTTTTGTTTTTGGTTTCTATTTTGGTTAGATCAACGTCTAACGATAATAAAAATCTTTTGTACCGTTTGATATCGTTTCTTACAATGGTATTGCCCAAATCATCTTCCCATTTATTTTCATAACCACCCAACATTGTCCTTGCATTATAACCCACCGCAAGGTTCAACCATTTGGGAAATTTTGCATCAGGAAAGAACGATTTTACATTGAAACTAGCCCAGATGATTTGTCCGTTGTAATCTTTTAATAACCTTTCTACATCACCTGATCCAAACAATTGATCTGCTCTATATTTAAGATCGCCATATTGATAAGGTGAATAGGAGAGTTTTAGCGAAATACGTTGTTCTTTCCAGAGTAATTCTTGGCCAAGAAATAAACCAGCTCCAGCGGTATTGGCCAACACATCTGGAATACTGAATCCCCATTTATCAGAATAGCCATCCAATATTTCAATTACACTTAAATAGGCCATGCCGCTAACTGCTCCTACCCATATGGCTTTTTCTCTTTTTAATCCAGCCCATTGCCATATATTACTGGTATGTCTGCTTATTTGATAAGTGGACCAGAAATGCCCCATTTTATCCATTTGTTGCCATTCCTTCCAATCGTTGTACAAATGAAACTTTGCCTTTGGGTAATTGGCATACCATGTATTATTTAAAGCATAAAATGTACCTCCCCATAATCCAACTTGCACGCTCCCTAAAACCCATTTTTTTGTCGTTTTATTTGCAACTGAATCCTGCGCGTGAAGTAGTTGGGGTTGAACACCCAAACACATGAATAGAAATAGGTATATTTTGATTAATTTGATCAAACCTTTGGAATTGATATTCAAGATAATGGCTTTTAGGCCATCGTTCATTAAGTTTGCAAAAATAACAAGGAAATGGAACAGCAAATACTCGATCGTGTACAAAAATGGTTAGATGGAAATTACGATGAGGCTACTAAGTCTGCAATCCGTGAATTGAAAGCCAATCAACCTAATGAATTAGCTGATGCTTTTTATAAAAATTTAGAATTTGGTACTGGTGGCTTGAGGGGTATAATGGGTGTAGGAACCAATCGTATAAATCAATATACCATTGGAATGGCTACTCAGGGTTTTGCTAATTATCTTTTGAAATGTTTTGATGGTGAGCAAGTTCGAGTTGCAATTGCACATGATAGCAGAAACAATAGCCGTTTATTTGCTGAAATCACCGCTAATGTGATGGCTGCAAATGGTATCCAAGTATATTTATTTGAAGCACTTCGCCCAACACCTGAACTATCCTTTACTATTAGACACCTAAAATGTCATGGTGGTGTAGTTTGTACTGCTTCTCATAATCCAAGAGAATACAATGGCTATAAAGCATATTTCAACGATGGTGGACAATTGGTGCCACCACATGATAAAAATGTGATTACTGAAGTAGAAAAGATTGAATTGGTTGATGATGTAAAATGGAAGGGTGGTGAAGCCAATATCCACCTGCTAGGAGACGAAATGGATAAGGCTTATATCAACATGGTAAAAAGCCTTAGTGTATATCCAGATGTTATTGATCGTCAACACGACCTAAAAATAGTTTATACGCCGATACATGGAACTGGTTTTAAAATGGTTCCAGACTTATTAAAAGCCTATGGGTTTACCAACATTAATGTTGTTGATGAACAAATGACTCCAGATGGAAATTTTCCAACTGTAGTTTATCCAAACCCAGAAGAAAGCGAGGCGATGAGTCTGGGACTAAAAAAAGCTGCTGCAATTAATGCTGACATTTTATTGGGTACAGATCCTGATGCTGATAGAGTAGGAATTGGCGTAAAGGACAACCATGGTAATTGGGTATTGTTAAATGGAAATCAGACTGCAGTACTGGCTTTCAACTATCTAATTGAAGCTAGAAAGAAGAAAGGTATTGCCAAGGAAAATGACATGGTGGTAAAAACCATTGTAACAACTGATTTGATTGATTTAATAGCTTCTAAAAGTGGGGTAAAATGTTATAGTGTGCTAACTGGTTTCAAGTGGATTGCTGAATTGATAAAATCAAAAGAGGCAAACGAAAATTACATCATAGGCGGTGAGGAATCATATGGCTTAATGATAGGTGATCAATTGAGAGATAAAGATGCAGTTAGTGCTGTGGCCTTGCTTTGTGAAATGGCAGCCTATGAAAAAGATGCTGGAAAAAGTCTCTTTACAAAACTATTAGACATTTATGTTGAATATGGACTTTTCAGGGAGCATTTAATTTCTATCACTAAAAAGGGTAGAGATGGACAAGAACAAATTGCTGCAATGATGGAGCAATACCGTTCAACTCCTCCAAAAGAACTTGCAGGAATACCTGTTGTAGGTTTATATGATTACGATAAACAAGAAGCCAAAGATTTGTCAAATGGACAGGTCTGTACAATTGATTTACCGAAAAGCAATGTCCTGCAATTTGTTTTGGCTGATGGAAGTAAAATAAGTGCGAGACCATCCGGGACTGAACCTAAAATAAAATTCTATTTCAGTGTACAAGGTAAACTCAATCATGTGGATGAATTTGATCAAGCATATGCTGCATTGGGTTCTAAAATAGAACAGATTACCATTGATTTGGGACTAAAATAAATGAGGAATTAAGGAAACTTGATGGCATGAGGACAACAGAAGATAGTTATTTACACAAAGGGCTTAGAAAGAAGTTAGTCGACCAAATTAGAGAAAAAGGAATTACAGATGAAGCTGTTTTAGCTGCTATAATGAATGTTCCAAGACATTTTTTTCTGGATTCAGCATTTGAGAAACAAGCTTATGAAGATCGTGCCTTTCCAATTGGAGAAGACCAAACAATTTCACAACCTTATACGGTAGCTTACCAAACTCAGCTGTTGCAGGTAAAGCCATTTGAAAAAATACTTGAAGTAGGTACGGGAAGTGCCTATCAAGCCTCTGTTTTAGCTGAATTAAAAGCAAAAGTTTATTCAATTGAAAGACAGAAAAAGCTTTTTGATATTAATAAGAACTTTCAATTTTTGAAGCAATACCCAACCTTGCGTATGTTTTATGGTGATGGGTTTGAAGGATTACCAACCTATGCTCCATTTGATAAGATCTTAATTACAGCAGCAGCACCTTATGTTCCAGAAAAATTATTAGATCAGCTTAAGCCAGGAGGCTGGATGGTTTTGCCATTAGATGAAGGTGAAAACCAGCGCATGCATCGAATCACCAAACAGACAGATGGTACTTTAATTGAAGAAAAGTTTGATGAATTTTCTTTTGTGCCAATGCTTATTGGAAAAAGAGGATAAACTAAAGCCGCTTTAAAAAAGCGGCTTTAGTCCCATTACTGTTGCATCTGCATTCCTTCCTGCATACCATCACTTCCACTTCTTGTATTTTTTCTCTTAAATATTGAAGCATCTACTTTGCCAAAGCGGTAGTTAAAGTTTAACCTTAATACCTGCCAATCACGCCTTCTTGAATTGGTCTGTGTGAAGAATTGTGACTCAGAATAAGATCCAAAAACTTTTGTTTTGAATACATCATTCATACTGAGTGTCAATGATCCTTTTTTGTCTTTGAGGAAATCTTTTCTCAACGCAAATTCAATTCCATAGTTGGGTTCTATATATCCTTGAGCTGAGGTTTGTACAAATCCACCCCAGCCACCACCACCGCCGCCGCCCCAGCCTCCGCCACCACCACCGCGGTTTGAACTGCTTTGTGGAAGTATGGTTTTGCTTCTATAATCACCAGCAAGTTGCAAGGTGAAATTAGAGGGTAGCTTAATATTAGCATTGATTTTACCGAAAAAGCTCCACAGTGAATTGTTTAAATCTACCTGTAGGTTACTACTGTTGATGGAAGAATTAAAGAAATTCAAATTGGTAGTAATCTCGAGCCATTTGGTTACTGGATTTCTCGAGGTGAGTTCAAGACCGTAAGCACGACTACTATTGGCATTGATGAAGGTGTTGATGAGGATATCTTTCCCAGGTGTTGTACTCTCTTCTTTAATCTGATAACGTGTAATCAAATTATCAGTCTGTTTAAAATAGGCAGAAATGAAAACACTATGACTCTTTTTAAATGACTTCTGGTAATTTAATTCAAGAGAATTGGTGAATTCAGGAATTAGATCTGGGTTACCGCGACTAATATTCAATGAGTCAGTATAATCTACAAATGGTAAAATCTGAAAGAAATTGGGTCTGTTTATTTTTCTAGCATAACTGAATTGCAAATCTTGTGTCTGGTCAATTTGATGTGTAAAATTCAAGCTTGGAAATAAACTCATAGGGTAGGAGTTCCCAAACGTATTTCCATTAGTTAACAAGGTTCCAGTATATGTAGAACTTTCAACTCTTAATCCTAATTGATAGTTTGTCTTTTTCCCAATGGTGTTTGCATATGTGCCATAAACTGCAAATACTTTATCGTTGAACTTATAATTTGCATTGATAGAAGTAATTGGGATGTATTGATTCAAAGCAAAATTATAAATGTAGTTTAGGTTTTCGCTTTGAAAGTCTCTTATGGCGCCTCTCAATCCTAATTCTAATTTGGCTTTTTCACCTAAAGGGTTGGTAAAATCTGTTTGGAAAGTATAAAAGGAATTGCTTCCTTTCCCTTGTTGTGTTTGGTCGATCAGATTGCCTTTTGGAGAATTGTTGATGTCATAGTATTGAGTTTGAAAACCACCATTGCTTTTATTGATACTATTGTTATAATTGAGATCGGCTGTTAATTCCATTCCTTTCTTACTAAACAAATGCTTGTATCCTAAAGCAGCTCCATAATTATTGAAATTAAAACTTGATCCAGTGACACGTTCCGACAAAATAGATTTTGTTCCAGTAGGGTATAATGTATCTGTTTGAATAGCTAATTTATCACTGTTGTTGAATTCACCTTGAACATAACTTCCTGATAAGGTGAAGGTATTTCTATTGTCTGCAAAGAAATCTAGACCCGCTCTGTTGAAATTAAAGAATCCTGTGCTGATGGGGTTATTTGATTGATCATAACTGATATTCGGACTAGCAAAAAATTCTTCTCTTAATGATTGTCCTTCACCAATTGATTTTCTCTTGTTGTACATCGAGCTGGCAAAAATATTTACCTTGCCTTGTTTGATATTGATATCTCCACCTGCATTGGGCATGCCACGAGAATCAATACCCGCACGAAGGTTACCATTGTATCCTGCTTTCCTGTTCTTTTTTAGAATGATGTTAATAATGCCAGACATGCCTCCTGAAGCATCAAATTTTGCAGATGGGTTGGTGATCAATTCTACACTTTGAATTGCATCTGAAGGAATTTGATCTAATGTGAGGTTTGTTGGTCGTCCGTCAACAAAAATAGTGGGAGAGGCATTTCTAAGTGTTACATTTCCGTCAATGTCAACATCTACACCAGGAATGTTTTTCATCATTTCGGATGCAGTTTGACCTATAGATACAAGGTTCTTTTCAACGTTGAACACCTTTCTGTCTACACCCATTTGCATGAAAGGTTTTGTTCCTACAACCTTCACTTCTTCTAATTGCTTTGCATCAACTTCCAATTTGATATTACCTAAATCAACATCAATGTTATTTAGCATTTTAGTAAAATCTCCACCATTCATGTTGATATCAAACTTAACTGCTTGTTCCAATGGGAGATACCCAATGGCTGTTATTTTAAGTTTGAATTGTCCCATGATGGGTAGATTCTCTAAACTGAAATCTCCATTGCCTTTAGTTAATTGTCCGGATACCACTACATCCTTTCTTTTTTTGGTGGCAGTATCCATTTTATTTTGAATCAGTTGGACTGAAGCAGCTTCAAGACTTTTATTGGTTTTCCCATCTATAATTCTTCCATAAAAACGCCCCATATTCATATTTTGCCCACCTCCTGGTCTACCTCCACCTGGAATTTGAGCATTTATTTGAACAGACAAAAACAATAAAATACCTAATAATAATTTTTGCATTACAATGATTTATACATGATTAGATGCCATGAAAGGCAATAACCTTTACTCCATTTGATAAGAAAAGGTTAACGTTTAAAAGTCTAGAATGTTTAGTCGGCAATGAGTGTGATACCTACTTGAAGTAGTCCAATGATAAAACCAAGTACTGCTCCAATCACTTCAATAAACTTGAATTCTTTAGACATGATCTGGACAAGAATGGCTTCCATTTTATCACTGGAAAATCCATAAACTTTCTCTGTAACGATTTTTTCCAGATCCAGTTGAGATTCTAAATTTTTCATATAAGAAGCAATCATTTCGGGAAAAATGATGTCCAACTCAGCCATGAAAATTGTCTTGAGTTGGTTAATGGTACTGTCGCCAATGAACATAGAAATGATAGGAAATGCATCACTGAGTTTTCGCCTGAGAAAATCATCAACTTTTGCCTCTACAAAAGGCATAAGCTTTTTTATATTTTCAGGGTTAACAATTTTTTCTTCAATTTCTTTAAATGAAATAAGCTCGGTGCTTACCATTTTTCCAAGTTTTTCAGCAAACTGTCGCTGTCTTTTAGGAAAAACACCTTGAAATGTTATAAAAAGAATTTTGGTGGGCTCTTTAGGGTGAAAAAGCATTTTAATGGCAATCCAGTTGGTGAACCATCCAATAAACGCAGAAATAAAGGGTATTGAAATAAGCCAAATGCTCATCGCCAATTTTTTTGCAAATGTAGTCCTTATCGGAGTCTAGAAAATCAATTTTGAAGAAGAAAACATTTGCATTAATTTTGTCGTCCATTTGATGGAGGCTATAGCTCAGTTGGTTAGAGCGTCTGATTGTGGTTCAGAAGGTCGTGGGTTCGAGACCCATTAGCCTCCCCAAAAGGGATCCATTTAGGATCCCTTTTTTATTCTTAACAATTCTTTTGCGCCATTCATAGAATTTAGATTCCAAAAGGGACCTAAATCAGTTATTTTTGACTATGTCATCAAAATTTTTACAATTTATGTTTAGTAAAAGATCCTTGCCGATTGTATTGGTGTTTTTGGTAGCAGGTTTTTTATTCACTTTCAATACCTCTGGAATTGGAAATCCTCCAGATCGATATGAGTTGATTTTACAACAGGTCACTGATATGTTGGAAGTTGCTCATTTTAGTCCCAAAAAAGTTGATGATAATTTTTCAAAAAATATTTTTAAAAAGTATTTAGAGGCATTAGATCCTGATAAATCGATTTTTCTTTCATCAGATGTGCAATCTTTAAAGAAATATGAGACGGTTATTGATGATGAAATGCATGGTGCTAAAATTCAATTTTTCCACGCAGTGGATGCCATCTATATCAAAAGGGTGGGTGAATTAAAAGCCCTTTATCCATCTTTTCTAGCAAGTCCGTTTCAATTCAATGCAGATGAAACAATCATCCTGGATCCTGAAAAATTAGATTTTCCCAAAACCGAACAAGCAAGAAAAGAAGCATGGAGAAAACGAATCAAGTTTTTGACACTGGAAAAATATGCTGATTTACTTGACGCCAGGGATAAATTAACCCAAACCGACACAGCCTATAAATCTGATGTTGAATTGGAAAAAGAAGCAAGGGAAAAAGTCAAAACTTTGGTTACCAGGAATTTTGATCGCATGGTCTCCAAAAACAAACCAGATGAACGTTTTGATATGTTCATCAATGTGATCACCAACTATATGGATCCACATACCACCTTTTTCCCACCTATAGAAAAAAGATCTTTTGACGAACAAATGAGAGGAAGCTTCTATGGAATTGGTGCATCATTGCGCAGTGATGAAGGTGGAGTAATTAGGATTGCAACAATTGTAGCTGGACTCCCTGCGTGGAAATCCCAACAAATAGTAGTTGGTGATCAGGTGCTAAAAGTGGGACAAGCATCAGAAGTTCCTGTTGATTTAACAGGCTTCGAAACCGAAGAAGCCGTTAAACTCATTAGAGGAAAAAAAGGTACAGAAGTGAGATTGACGCTCAAAAAAGCAGATGGTTCTATTAAGGTTGTTTCAATGATCAGAGACGAAGTAGTTCTTGATGAAACATATGCTAAATCAGCAGTTATAGTTGAAGAAGGTAAAAAAATCGGCTATATCTTCTTACCTGAATTTTATGCCGACTGGGAAAGGCCTAATGGTCCTAAATGCTCTCAGGATGTTGCCCGTGAAATCATTAAGTTAAAAGAGCAAAATGTAGAAGGAATCATCATGGATTTGAGAAACAATGGTGGTGGTTCTTTGTATGATGTTGTGCAGATGGTGGGATTGTTTATTCCAGAAGGTCCAATTGTTCAAGTAAAAGATAGGGAAGGTAATCCTCAAATCTTAAGAGACAGAGATAAAGGGGTTTTATATGATGGCCCGCTAGCTGTAATGGTGAATGAATTCTCTGCATCTGCATCCGAAATCTTTGCTGCTGCCGTTCAAGATTATGGCAGAGGAATTGTTTTGGGAAGTACTTCCACATATGGAAAAGGCACCGTTCAGCGCAACATTGGATTAGAACCCAATAGTGGACTTTTCAATAAAGAAGTAACTGACATCGGTACCGTTAAATTAACCCTCCAGAAATTTTATAGAATCAATGGTGGATCAACACAATTGAAAGGAGTAACTCCACATATAATTTTACCTGACCAATATGAATCCTTGAAATACAGGGAAAAGGATAATCCTGATGCCTTGCCTTGGGATGAAATTCAAAAGGCTTTTTATGCAAAAATTATCCCAACCTATGATGTAGAATATATCAAGCGCAAAAGTCTTGAACGTATAATTGCACATCCAACTTTTAATGCAATAAAAGCTTCATCTGCTTTGCTAGAAAAAGCAAATGAGAAAGTTTATTCTCTTCAACTATCAAAATACCGCGATGAGCAAAAGGAACTGCGCGCTTCCTTTAAGAAAATTGATGAAACAAGCAAAGATTTGAAATCTTTAGAAGTAAAGATGTTGACTACTGATGAACAAAGATTGTCTGCTGATTCCGATAAAATGGAAAGAAGAAAGCAGTGGATTGGATCTTTGTCAAAAGATATATATGTAAAGGAAACCTCTAAT
>JBEBDP010000226.1:0-2544 GCA_041156925.1 Bacteroidota bacterium
AGAAGAGGATTTATAGGTCTTGGTTCTAAATCAATTGCAGGTGCATTATTAACGCCTTCTCTAGTTGGCTTCCTGGAAAGTTGCTCAAAGACAGATCAACTGTCTGCGTTTGACTGGCAAATACTGTCTAATCAACTTAACGGGACCGTCCTTTTACCAGGTGCCACTGGATTTGATCCCTTCACAATGCCTTATGCTTTGCAGTATGGCAAAACTATCCCGCAGGCAGTCGTTCGTTGTATGAGTGAAAATGATGTTGTTACAACTGTAAAATGGGCAAGAGAAAATGGTATTGCCATAACTACGCGTTCAGGCGGTCATTCGTATGCAGGTTACTCATCTACAAATGAATTGCTTCTTGACCTTTCAGGAATGACAGATATTACGCTCAATTCTTCAACAGGTTTAGCAACAGTTGCTGGAGGTGCTAGAAATCGACATGTTTATGCCAAACTTCGTGAACCAAGTCTTGCAATTACACATGGCAGATGTAAAGCAGTGGGTGTGGGTGGATTGGTATTGGGTGGTGGAATAGGATTTAACATGAGAGCACAGGGACTAACCTGTGACCAGTTAGTGGAAACTAGAATGGTAACAGCTAATGGTGATATTGTTGTCTGTAGCGAGACAGAAAACCCTGATTTATTCTGGGCTGTACGCGGCGCAGGTGGTGGTAATTTTGGGATTCACACTTCTTTTACTTTCAAACCTTTCCCTGTAGCGCAAGTAACCAGATTTTATATTGAATGGGCAAATAATCCGCAAATAGCTTTCATCAAACTACAAGAAGTTCTATTATCATCACCCAATACTGTTGGAGCAAAAGCAAGTATTAAGCTTGTAAAAGTTAGGTCAAGAGATGGTAGTATAGTCACTAAACCTGTTGTAACCTTATTAGGACAATTCAAAGGAGATATTGCAGCATTTAGGTCAATCATTGCCCCAGTGAATCTTTTATCCAGACCAACATTTGAAGACATTGATCTTCAAGATTATTGGGATGCACAAGAATTTTTATCAGAGGAAGGTGCACCAGAATATGTTCATGAACGATGTCGTTTTGCCTTTGAACCACTAAGTGATGCAGCAATTGCAGCAATTTTCATCAAATTAGCAGAATGGCCTGGAACATCAGAGACAGCTATTTTTAAGTGTTTTATATTGGGCGGAGCCATAAGTGAAAAAGCTACTGAATCAACAGCATTTTTTGCTCGAGATGCTAAAATGATTACCTCCATTGAGTTGAGTTGGAAAGAGAATGATCAGAATATTTTTGGGAATAAACAATGGTTGGACGAGTTCTATTTAATCTTGACTGCATTCACTTCGGAGTACAGCTATGTTAACTTCATCGATAGAAACGAGGCAAATTTTTTAAAGGCATATTACGGACCATCACTACCGAAATTGAAGGCAGTAAAAAAATTAATTGACCCGAAAAATCATTTTAGGTTTCCTCAAGGAATCCCTGTGGGTTAAACTAAATCAAGATTAAAATTAGATTGCCTATTTAGTGGGCCCGCAAATTTGAATATACTGACGTTTTTCTGGAGAAGGACTAATTGCTTTACATCTAGCACAATCTTCTATACCTCCAGGTGGATTAACCCTAAAATAAAACTCCTCATTCTGTTTTAAATCAGCTGGAAATCCACAAAAATTGGCATTCCCCATCACTTTCTGGTAGATTATTCCTGTAGATTCATCTTTCCAGGTTGCTTCGTAATAAGAGGATGGCATACGCTCATCCAATACTTGCACCACTGCATTACCACAAAGACCTACCAAAACCAATTTACCTTTGTAACAGGTTGAATCAGATAAAGCCTGCTGTATTTCTTGTTGCTTATCGCATGACATTAAAAGAAATACTGATATAAGTATTGTTAAAAACTTAATCATACTGCAAAATTATAGCTTATTGGTCTTTGAGTCCAAACTTCTCATTCAAATCAAAAACTTTCTCTGCTGAAAATTGCTCACCAGCTACCATTGCCAATTGCTCTTCCAGTAATTTTTGCTTGTGAGACAATGTTGTGAGATTAGATGAAACAATAGCAGAAGTGGTTTCATCCATTTCAACCTGCAAAGAAGCAATAACATCTAAGACATCCTGCATTTGTTGCATTACCGCCTTCAATTGATTTGGCAACCAACTGGTAATTGGTGTTCCGCCAGTCGCTTTTGCATAAGGTGTATTAGCCATGATATATTTCTGTACAAATTGCCAATGCCCATTTCTGAAATGATAGATCTGCTCAAGAATACCAAGCAATCTTGAAAGACCAACTACACTTTTTTGGTCCTTCAAATACCCAAACAAGCCTCGCTCATGAATACCACCAACTTCATTTTCCAAGTCAATGAAAAATTGTTGAATACATTTTGGTCTGTATGTTCTTAGATCCAATAAATACTTGGTAAGTTCATTTTTAGGATAATAGTTGATTACACCAGAAAAAATATCTTCCATTGGAATGATATCATCTTGCGCTCCCGTCTGTCCCCTAAACTGCTTGGGTTCATCCCATACTCCTGTGTAAG
>JBEBDP010000227.1:0-3034 GCA_041156925.1 Bacteroidota bacterium
GTAGCTTACTCAAGTTGATTCCTTCGTTTGCGATGACCGATAACACCTCTGCCAATCTTCCTTTTGCATGATCAGTGTGAAAATTGATTGATGCTTTATTGGCATCTTCTACGACTGATGCTTTTTGCTGCAGTACTAAAAAGCGGGTATAATTATTTTTTACATCATGAATATTCGGAGCAATGATTTTTAATCCGAACAACTCAGCGGCCAAGCTTCCGGCGATAGCAGCAATGTGTTTGCTTTTTCTTTGGTGAACATTTTTAGCACTTAGCGCTGTATCCTCTGTTTCAACCAATCTCCAACCTTTTGGATTTAAATAACCTGTGCATTGAAGCAAGGCCATGGGGTGCGAATGAACTTCTTTGATATCTGCCAATTTTACTCCTGGGTTCACCATGAGGTGCTGATCAATTTGCAGGTAGACTTCCCCCGCTACATATAGATTTGATTTTTGCAATAAGTTGTAGTTAGGCAGGATACTTCCGGCAATTGAGTTTTCAATGGCCATGATCCCTCCCATGGTAGATTTTTTATTAGAAGCCTCCTTGATTACGTCCGTAAAAGTGGCACAGGGAAGAATTTGAACATTTTTACCATAAAAACTCCTGGCAGCTACCTGGTGAAAGCTACCCTCATAACCCTGAATAGCAACAGGCAAAGACGGTTGACGGTTGTCGGTTGTCGGTTGAATACTGTCTCTCTTGCCTGTTCCCCTGCCTACCGGCAGGCAGGCTTCTTCCCTACTCCCTAACATTTTACTCATAACATCCATTTAAAAAAAAATCCCGGTGGTTAACCGGGATCCTTATGTTGATTTGTTGTTTAGTATTGTTTTCAACAAGAAGTTCCCGTACCACCGGTAAAGTAGTAGCTAAAATAAAAGAAGTAACGGGTTCTATTTGTGTTCATCTAGACGAAGATAAGAAAACTTGAATATTTTTCAAAAAAAATTAGAATCTATTTCTCGGACCGCCGCTATCTGCGTCATTCATGCGAATTTTTCTACCCTTGAATTTCTTGCCATCGATAGATTTAATCATTTGGTTGGCAGCGCCACCTTCAATTTCTACCCAGCTGTTCATCTCCTTCATGTCGATTCTACCCAAGACCTCTTTTTTCAAATCACTCATATCGAGGATGAATTGAAGGAAACTTGCTTTGTAGAAGCCATCTTTTGTCCCCAAGTTGATAAACAACTTCTTGTATCCTGCTCCTCCACCTGAAGATCCACCCCTCTGGAAGGTTTTTCCACCTTCTCTTCTATCAGACGACCTTTCTCTTGAACGTTCGCTAGAGCGTTCATTTCTTCTGTCATCTCTCACATTTAGATCGGCTGCATTCTCGTAATATTGAAGGAACCTGTCGAATTCCAAAGCAGCTACACGGGTAAGAATTTCTTCTTTCTCAACATTTGCGAACTTCTCTTTTAGAAGAGGCACATAGGTTTCGTATTCACCGTGACTGATATCAGCATTCAACATTTTATCAATAAAATGGAAGAATTGTTTGCGACAAACATCTTTTCCAGATGGAATATCCATCTTGTGAAACTTATTGTTGATCAGCTTTTCAATATGACGTAATCTGTAAACTTCCCTTTGGGTTACAATCGAAATACATACACCACTCTTACCAGCACGACCAGTTCTACCACTTCTATGGGTATAGACTTCGGGATCATCTGGCAATTCATAATTGATTACATGGGTGATGTCTTTCACGTCAATACCACGGGCTGCTACGTCAGTCGCTATTAACAACTGCAAGCTTTTTTCCCTGAATCGCGCCATCACTTTGTCTCTCTGCGCCTGAGTAAGATCGCCATGCAGGGCCTCAATATCATATCCTTCTCTGATAAGCGATTCTGTTATGCTTTGCGCATCAGCTTTGGTCCTGGTAAAAATAATACCATAAATACCCGGATTAAAATCGATTATCCTTTTTAAGGTTTGGTAACGATTTACACCCGAAGTAGCATAATACTGATGATCAATGTTGACATTGGCAGCATTTACCTTACCTATGGTGACCTCAGCAGGGGTTGTCATGAAGCGCTTGCTTACCTGACGAACCTCAGATGGCATGGTTGCACTAAACAACCAGATACTGTTTCTATTAGGAGTATTGCCTAAAATGAATTCAATGTCTTCACGGAAGCCCATGTTCAACATTTCATCCGCCTCATCCAATACGATATAGCTGATATTATTTAAGTTGATGGCTTTTCTCTCGATCAAGTCAATTAACCTACCAGGAGTAGCTACAACTATTTGGGTGCCTTTTTTAAGGTCGCGGATCTGCTCCCCGATAGATGCACCGCCGTAAACCGCGACAGTTTTAATGGATTTTTTCTTAGAAGAAAAATTATACAGATCTTTTGTAATCTGCATACATAATTCACGGGTGGGACAAACCACCAATGCCTGAGGGTGATTGGCTTTGGCATCTACCAATTGTAACAGTGGTAAACCAAATGCAGCAGTCTTACCCGTACCAGTTTGTGCTAAACCGACAAAATCTTTGGTCCCGCTTAACAATATAGGAATGGCCTGTTCTTGTATGGGGGTTGGGTTGGTAAACCCAAGGGATTGAATGCTTTCCAATAACGACTCTTCAATGCCTAACGCTTCAAAACTCATAATTCTATTTTTGCAAAGGTAACTTTAATGGGGCAGAAAAAGGAGAGAATATGACAAGTCATTGATAATCAATAAAATAAAAAAAGTCATCCCGTGGAAACGGGACGACTTCAACGATTGCTTGCCATATGAAAAAAAGATTACTTGGCTTCAGCAGGAGCAGCAGCAGCTGTAGTGTCAGCAGCAACAACAGTTGTATCAACAACTGGAGCAGCAGTGTCAACAGCAGGAGCTTCAACAGCAGTTGTGTCAGCAGCTGGTGCAGTTTCAGAACCACCACATGAAGCTAGGGCTACGATAGCCAAGATTGCGAAAAACTTTTTCATTCTTTTGGGTTTTTTGAATGTTAAAATTGAATAATTGAGAATTAATACGCAAAGTAAAAGAATGTA
>JBEBDP010000228.1:0-3471 GCA_041156925.1 Bacteroidota bacterium
ACTGAAGGCATAGCACCAGGCTTGGTCAATAAAAGAAACAGGGTATACAATCCTGCAATGGCTAAAAAATACAACATCACTATACCTGAAGGATATAAACCGCTTTAATGAGCGCATTCTACCTCACAGCATTGCAAATGGCCCTTTGTCTGGGCCCGATGGCCATGGGAATTTTTATTTCCATGAAAGTCTTCAACATCCCTGACATCACAACAGATGGTAGCTATACCTTAGGGGCAACAGTAACTGCTGTACTCCTCACATCCAATACGCCAGTTTGGTTGGTACTGCCCATCAGTATTTGCGCAGGTGCAATGGCTGGTACCATCACAGGTTTTATTCATACCAAACTGGGTATCGATGCGCTTCTATCCGGCATCTTGGTGATGACTGCTCTTTATTCAGTCAATTTAATGATACTAGGCAGATCCAATATTCCATTGGTGGATATTGATTCCATTTTCAATAAAATTCCTTTTTCATCCAACGAACAATACAATCAACTGCTCATTGCACTTTTATTTGTTGGATGTATACTGGCTATCATCATTTATTTATTACGTACTGATTTTGGTATTACGATGCGCGCTACTGGAAACAATCCCATCATGAGCAAAGCAATGGGCGTTAATAATGATAGCATCAAGATTATCGGACTAGCCATGTCGAATGGACTTACCGCCAGTAGTGGATTCTTGGTGGCTCAATACCAAGGTTTCACCGACATCAATATGGGAATTGGAATAGTAATTACAGGATTAGGTTCTGTTTTAATTGCGGATACCATCAGCAAATGGACCAGCATCAGAAAGATTGGAAAACAAATTATGCTTGTAGTGATTGGTTGTATTGCATTTCAATCAGTACTAGCCTTCACGCTTTCAATAGGCATTGACCCCAATCTATTGAAAATGGTGACTGCCCTATTTGTCTTGCTCATTGTCGCTTTACCAAGAATCACTAAATCATTTGCCAAAAACTGATCATGATTCAATTCAAGCACATATCAAAGATTTACAACAAAGGAAAAGAGGATGAAGTAGCGGCTTTGTCAAACCTTAACTTGAATATCAACAAAGGAGAATTTGTTGTGATCATTGGTACTAACGGAAGTGGTAAATCAACGATGTTGAATCTTCTACTTGGAACGATTAGTCCTACGGAAGGTGCTATCAGCATAAACAACCATGATATCACCTCACTGCCCTCTTTCAAAAGAAGCCAGTGGATTTCAATGGTCTTTCAGAATCCTGCACATGGCACTGCTCATGATTTAAGTATTATAGAAAATTTCAGGCTGGCATCTTTGCGTGCAGGTAAAAAGGGACTCCAAATAGGCATCAACAATAGCTTTCGCAAAACAGTAGAAGAAAAAGTATCTAGTTTAGGAATGGGTTTAGAGAAAAAATTAGATCAGCCAATGGGGAGCTTGTCTGGCGGACAAAGACAGGCACTTACCTTGTTGATGGGCGTTATGGACAAAACAGATATTTTACTGATGGATGAACCCACTGCTGCATTGGACCCTAAATCTTCTCAGGTGGTCATGCAATTGGCGGATAAAATCAACAAAGAAATGGGTATCACCATTGTTTTGGTTACGCATAGCATGAAAGATGCACTTCATTTTGGCAACCGACTTCTCATGTTTCATGGTGGGCAAGTCATAAGAGACCTCAATCAAACAGATAAATCAGCCTTACAATTGAGCCATTTACAAGAATGGTTCAGCTGATTAGACTGCATATTTTCTTAAAAGTATTTCCCAATTTTGTCATCTAATCGTACATTGTTAATTCAATACAATGTACATGAACAGAACCTCAGCCGCAACTCAGCCAAATTTGAAAAAATCAGCATGGCTTTTACTCATCCCAGTTGCATTTAGTATCTATTTTGGAATTTCCGCATTTACCCAAAATACAGATCCGGGAACTCCACCCGATCCCAATCGTTTTACCAAAGTTGTACTGACTGAAGCAGGGAAGTTGGATGAGCCAATGGAAATGACATTCCTTCCAGATGGAAGAGTTTTGATCGTTGAAAGAAAGGGCGGATTAAAAGCTGTAGATAGCAAAACAGGAGCAGTCAAGTTACTTGCAACCATTCCTGTCAACACAAAATACAAGAATAAAAAAGGGCAACTCAGAGAAGCGGAAGAAGGTCTGATGGGTATTATAGCTCATCCTAAATATGCGCAAAACAACTGGATCTATATGTATTATGCAGATCCAGCAGATACCAAACACGTATTGGCCAGGTGGGAATTGAAAGGCGATGAATTGGTTGCCTCTTCAAAAAAAGTAGTGCTAGAAGTTCCTACACAACGTGAAGAGTGTTGTCATACTGGTGGTGGAATGGTATTTGATCCTCAAGGAAATTTATTGCTTACTGTTGGTAACAATACTGTAAACCCTTCATCAGGAACATCAAACCTCGATGATCGTCCGGGTTTTGAAAACAACGATGATCAACGCGCTCCAGGTAATACAAACGATTTACGCGGAAAAATTTTACGTATCCATCCTGAAGATGATGGCAGCTATTCAATCCCAGAAGGAAACTTGTTTCCAAAAGGAACACCAAAAACACGTCCTGAAATTTATACCATGGGACATCGCAATCCATGGAGACCAACCATCGACACAAAAACAGGATTTCTTTATTGGGGTGAAGTTGGTCCGGATGCTTCTAACGACACCAAAAGAGGTCCGCGTGGTTACGATGAGTTCAACCAAGCCAAAAAAGCAGGTAATTTCGGATGGCCTTATTTTATTGGCGATAACAAGCCCTATGTTGAATTCCACCACGAAGACACCAGCTATGGCGCTCCCTTTGATCCAAAAAAGCCGATCAACAAATCAAGAAATAATACTGGTCTAACTGAACTTCCACCAGCTGAACCTGCAATGATCTGGTATCCCTACGCGCTTTCAGATGAATTCCCACTCATGGGAGCATCAGGTAGAAGCGCAACAGGTGGACCAGTGTATAGAAAAGCAGATTTCCCCAATGCTAAACGTCCATTCCCTGATTACTATGAAGGTAAATGGCTGATTGTAGAATTCATGAGAGGTTGGATCATGGCAGTTACCATGGATGAAAATGGCAATTACAAGAGCATGGAAAAATTTGCACCTGAAATGAATTTCGGTTCTGCTATTGATATGGATTTTGGTCCGGATGGCGATTTGTATGTATTAGAATACGGATCAGCTTGGTTCAAAGGAAATGAAAATGCACATTTGGTAAGGGTAGAATACAATGCCGGTAATCGTAAACCATTAGTAGTTGTAAATGCCAGCAAAACCAGTGGTGCTGTGCCTTTCAAGACACAGTTGTTATCGACTGGAACCAAAGACTTTGATGGTGATTCACTTAAATACGAGTGGAAAGTTGTTGGTGGTGGACAAACAAAAATCTATAAACAAAAAGATCCAGTCATCACACTAGCAACAGCTGGAAACTACA
>JBEBDP010000229.1:0-2802 GCA_041156925.1 Bacteroidota bacterium
GATGTTTCGTGCGATGAACAAGTCATCTTCCATGTGAATCAATCTTGGAATCTTTACAATCCATCCTGCGATGAAGACAGCAATTGCAATAAAAATCAAGTCTTTCTTATCAAATATGGAGGTGTCGCTATTCGAAAGTGAATCAAACTGTTGTGTTGTGTTCATTTGGGGTTGTATTAAATGTGATTGGGTTAATTGGATATTTTTATCAGTTTTTCCAATGCGTCTAAGTGTTCTGTAAATGCTTTTCTTCCTTTATTGGTTACAGAGTAAGAAGTGTTAGGCTTTTTACCAATAAATTGTTTTTTTATTTCAATGTATTGGAATTTTTCAAGAGCTGTAATATGGCTTGCAATGTTACCATCAGTGACTTGAAGCATTTCTTTCAAGGATAGAAAATCGATGCTATCGTTGACCATCAAGATAGACATGATACCCAGCCGCACTCTGCTTTCGAAAGCTTTATTCAGTTCACCAATCACAGTTATTTATTTTTGTTTGGTGTGAATGAAGATTCCATAAATAATGTGGAGTATGCCAAAGCCAATTCCCCATAAGAGCAATGCAAAATCGATTTTCCAAAAAGCAATGAGTCCTAGTGTTATTTCAATGATTCCTAGGTTTCTGATTTCATCGACTGTATACTTACTTGCATTAACTAGTGCAAGTCCGTAAAACAAGAGTGTGATGGGAGCCAAGTAGGCTAATTCACCTTTTTCAATAAAAATGAGACAAAGAAGTCCACCAGCCACAAGAGGAATCATCAAATTAATCACTAGTCTTCTTGCTGCTGGGTCCCAGCTTGGCAGGTTTAATTTTTTAGATCGGTTCACCGACATCCATGTGCCTGCTATTAGCGATGCGATTAGTATAGCTAGTGCATCTATTAGGACAAATTGAAAAATTGCATCTGTATAGTTTCCATCAAGCGCAATCATTTTTTCTTGGAAGCCTTTATCAAAAGGTGACATGTCGAGTTTCAAATACAGTGCAGATAGTCCCACCAAGGCAAAAATGCCTATGGCCACCCCTGATAATCCACTCAAGGAAAGGAAACGTGATGACCGTTCCATTAAATTCCGCATATCCTTTATGGCCTCAAGCTGTTCTTTTGGATTTTCCATTTTTTTAAAAGTACTTTGAAATACAAAGTAAATGGATTTTTATCAACTAATCAAAAATTTGCTGAGTGGTCGGAAACTTTACCTAAGGGGAGAGGTCTAGCTAAAAAGAATTGTTGTCAGGTAATAGAGAACAGACGGACAAAGTAGACAGCCTAATCCAGTATAAAATGTTGCAGTTAGTGCTCCATAGGGCACTAACTTGGTATCTACAGCTGCTAACCCTGCTGTAACACCACTTGTAGTTCCCATCATACCTCCAAAGATCATTGCTGTTTCTGGATTGTTTAAACCTATATTTTTTGCAATGGCAGGAGTTAGCAATGTAACAAGCACAGATTTAATTACACCTATTGCAATACTAATGGCTATGATATCTGAACTAGCTCCAATAGCTGTTCCTGTAACCGGACCAACAATAAAGGTACAGGCACCAGCTCCAATAGTAACTAATGCTTTGATATCGTGGTATCCTAATAAATAGGCGAGTGCAACGCCAAAAATGAATGCCATAAATACCCCTAAGAAAAGTGATATCACGCCGATCAGTCCTGCTTTTTTAATTTGACTGATGCTTGCACCCATTGCTGTTGAAACAATGGTAAAATCACGCATCATGCTACCCCCAAGCAAGGCCATGCCTGAAAAAAGAGGGATGCTTGCAATCCCTTTATTGCCTCCAAAATAGGCAAGGATCAATCCAGTAGTAATTGCTATGGCTGCTGCAGGTATTTTGTTATTGGTTAGTTTTTTTGAAATGATAAATGATAGAAACATTATAATTCCCACTACAAGGAATGCAAGAATGAGATCATGCTTTACCAGCCAGTTGGCAATTGTCTCCATGTATTATTTTTTTATGCTTTTTGCCAATCGAGAAATAGCAGGGATAAGTGCGAAACTTAATATTGTCGCTAAAACTCCAATGATAATTGCAGTCCATCCACCCGTTAAAGCTGCTTTTACATTTTGAATAGAAGACATGGCTACAACAACAGGAATATACAAGCCACTCCAGAATAAAATTCCGGATTCTGATTCATTGTCCATCCAACCTCTTTTATTGATTTCATCACCGAGTATGATGAGCAACAACATGCCAAATCCAACACCTCCAATATTTCCATTAAATGAAAACAGCAATCCAAGTGCGTCCCCCAATATTTGACCTACGAGGTAACAGACGGCCAAAAATGCTACTCCATATATTTTCATAGTACTTAGTTAAATAGTTTTTTCACTTCAGTCTTTACTACTTTACCCATAGCATTTCTCGGCAGCTCATCTACCCAAATGTAATGTTTAGGGCATTTGTAATTGGGTAATTGTGTTCTTATCCACTTGTTTAATAGGCTATCATCATCAGGCGCTTCTCCCACAATTGCAACAACAATTTTTTCGCCCCACTCATCATCAGGAAGAGCAACAACAGCACAATCCTTAACCGATTTATGTGTACGAAGTACTTCTTCTATCTCAAGTGCTGATATTTTATAGCCACCTGATTTGATAATATCTACAGAGCTTCTACCTATAATTTTATAATAATCATTTTCTAGTACACACATATCGCCTGTTTTAAACCAACCATCAACTGTGAATGCTTTTGCTGTTTCATCTGGTTTCTGCCAATAAGATTTAAAAACATTTGCGCCTTTTATCAATATTTCTCCAGGTTCTC
>JBEBDP010000230.1:0-7677 GCA_041156925.1 Bacteroidota bacterium
TTCTATTTACCTTTGTACTAACAACTCAGCAGGTGCTGAGCATGTTTTGAATGAGTACCCTCTCAAAAAATCCAATCCTTAAAAAGACCAAAAGCAGAAGGGAATCCAAGTCCAATGAAACCAATCTATGTTTACAAACACTTTTGCCAAGACATTTAAGATGTCCTTGCGGCAAACAGAATCCATGCCCTTTTGCAAGGCAAGCCGCCAGTTATTGGCGGCTTTTTTTATGCACTTTTAAATGCAATCTCGTGATAGGCTTTTTTATGAGGGCCTAAAAATATTCTAGAAAATATTCTTAATGCTGCTAAATCAATGAAAATATAATTCAACCCTAAAAAAACGATTAGGAAAAATGGATGATGATCCAGGTGAGACAAAACAACATCAATACCTATAAATGATGGAGTAAGAGGAAATCCCGCTACACCCAAACAAGAAAGAAAAAATATGGTTGCCAATTTTGGATGTTCATAAACATGGCCATAATGTCCCTGTAAATTAGCATCGCCTTCTAGTTTTATAATACGAGCCAAACTTAAATAACCAGTTATACCCGAAACCAAGATTCCACTTAAGTAGAGCAAAATTTCTGATAGGGTAATCTTTTCGTTGTGTGCAATTGCAGCTAAAATAAATAATTGACTCAATAAAAGAAATAACCAGGCTCTCTTTGATGATTCTCTTTCAGTAAATGCATTCATCACCAATAAAAAGGCAATAAACATCAATACATAACCGAAATAACGGCTATTTAAAAAGAAAACATCTGAATTAAAGTAAACAGTGAGTACTCCAATAAATAAAACAAATATTGAAATAACAATATAAAGCGGTTGGTTAATCCACTTGAGTTTATTACCTATAGATTTAAATGGAGCCCATAAAAGACGATAATGAAAAGAATCCATGTTCCATTCCTTAATAGATAGAACCATTAAAGTACTTTTAATTTTTTTATACTTCCATTGCTCTAGAGTATCATTTGGCTGGGTAAAATGGTACAATTGGTTATGTATCAAATAATGCAATACCGAGGGTGAAACCAAGAGTTGATAGGATCTAAGTAGGGCATTGCCTGCAACGTGAATCATCGCTAATTTCTCTAGCCCGAATGACAGTTCTACAAATATCAACCCTATTTGCGCAACAGAGGCATAACCAATTTGTGTCTTAACAGTTGATTGTACACTTGTAATCATAATAGCAACAAGAGTTGTAATGATGCCTATTAGTCCTATTGCAATCCTTACCGAAACATTATCCTCCCAAAATGGAGAAAGCCTTATTAAAAGAAAGACACCAATATGTACCGAAAGCGAACCATAAAAAATAGCACTTGATGTTGTTGGACCTTCCATTGCACGTGGCAACCAAAATGAAAATGGAAACTGCGCCGACTTAATCATGGCTACTACCAAAAACAAAAGTGGAATAAGGAGTGAGAATATGCCTGATTGATTTAAACTAGCTAAAAATGCTGTTGATGATATTTCATTAAAATTGATTGTCCGAGCAAAAGTATGGTGACACATCCAAACGGCAATGAGCAGCAATACATCCGACAACCTAAAGAGTGAAACAACTTTAAATGCATTTTTAACTGGCAGATATCTTTCGCGATAAAAACCTATAAGTAAAAAAGAGCTTATTCCAATTATTTCCCATCCTATAAAAAGCACTTCAAAATTTCCTGAAAAAATGATAAGATTTAAACCCAATATAAAAAGCAATAGTGTTGAATAAAATCTTTTAAACCCTGGATCCCTATGCATATAAAATCTGCTGAACAAGATAATCATTGACCCAATAAATGAGGTTAATAGAGAATATACCATTGTACTAAAATCAAATAATAGGTCAAAAGCAAAAACTGTATTACCTCTTTCATAATGCAAAGGTGATTCATAAAATATCTTACTATCATTTGAGTAAATCCACAAATATGTATACACAATAGATAAAACAAAATGCATAATTATCATGCATGCAGATGAATAAAATATCCACTTTTCATTTTTCTTATTGATAAACTGTACAAGAAAGAAAGATATAAATGGGATAAGAATTGCAAACATTAATATTTGTTCCATCAAGTGTTATTTAAGTAAATGAACAGACAGATTTTCTTGAGTAGCATGAAGAATATGGTTGGTCTCCATTTCTAAAGCATTTTCAACAAAATTTTGAAAATCATCTATTGTAGGTATCGCAACTTGTTGAGGTGTATACCGCTCAAATTTATTTTTTCTGAAATAATAAAACTCCTTCGTTAAAGGGTGCATTGCAATAAGATGAACCCATTCCATTTCAAACCATTCAAACAAAGCTTTATTTTGATTGATTGTATTCAATACCACCTCTGGAAAATGTTCTACTATCATTAACAAACGAACCGGATCATGTACTTCAATCATTTGAAGAGGTAATCCTGGCCTTAAATCTCCATCACTACTATTCGCTACGCCAATCAAACCCATTACATTATGCGGCAACTTTGTACCAGCTCCAAACTTTTGATTGTCTACTCTAGAAAAATAATATTCTAGATTGATCCCTCCGCAAACAGTAGGCAATGGCTTAATAACATTAAATAAGATTTCGCCATTTGGATCAATAGTGTAATCATAAGAATTCATAAACGCTCTTCGG
Source organism: Bacteroidota bacterium (assembly GCA_041156925.1). Taxonomy (GTDB): domain Bacteria; phylum Bacteroidota; class Bacteroidia; order Chitinophagales; family Chitinophagaceae; genus Pollutibacter. The sequence continues at coordinate 2,653 of JBEBDP010000230.1, forward strand.
TCAAGAAAAAGTCCTTTGATGGAAGATCTTCTACCAACAAAACATAGGGCATTTGTTCCATGACCTAATTCAGGTCTTGGTTCAAAATAAGAAACTGATCTTGCTTTAATAGCCGAGCGAATAGTTGCTAAATCATTTTTTGTATCAATCGAAGCAAATCTTCTTGACCTTTCTTTTGCATTAAGGTCTAAAGCCATTTCAAATTTTTGTTTATATACAAGATGAAACTGAAGATTTTCTTTACTTAATATGTTCTCATCATAAAAACCAATTACATCACTTGCAGTATCATGCATCGCCCCAATAAACTGTGTTGTCTCTGGGATTTGTATATTTTTTGTATTTAGTATTTTTCTTACTTCAACATGATTTGCCATTTGAGCAAAAACCCTTGCATTTACAGCGCCAGGTCTACCACTGCATGCACCACAATCATGTGCTCCATGGTGTGGATTATTTGCACTACTTGAACCATGGGCAACCAAATATACAAGTGGAGCAAAAGAGTCAATCATACCAATTGATTGAAGAACCGACTGAACCCTTACTGCCATTTCTTCAACTGTAAATCCAACCTGTAAACCATTTTCAATTACTAAAGGGTGATTAGCTTCAACAGCAAGAGTTGTTTGCTCTCCCATGTGCGCAAAAGCATTTGAAATAGCTGGACTCATTTGGGGTTTAAACAAATTCATGAACAACTTAAAACCTGCCAAGAAACCTCCAAGAATTGAGTAAACCAAGCCTGAAAAAATGGTGTGCGTTTTTTTGGTATGAAACAATTCTTTTTCATGTATTGGTTCAGCACCAAATTCCTTGATTAGAAATTTTGGAGTGACTGGAGCTGGACAAAGTTTTTCAAGAAATTTTCCCCCTGAGGGCAGAAAATAAAATTCAACTCCAAAAAATCCTGGTGAACCAAAAGTTTCAGCACGCTTATCTATACTCTCAACATGTCTACGCAAAGAACACTCCCTTTCATCAATGCAAAAGACAGCCTGAAAAGAAACCTGGTCAATAGTTTCAATTGGTTTCTGATTAACTACATTTAAACCAGATAAAACCTGATCATAATAGCTCCACTCAAAAGCCAGTTGCCAATATTTCAATACATCATTTAATTCTGATGGTTGTATATCGCTAAAAAGATCTTTTGGAGTTATTGTTACTGAAGATGATAAAGGTTTCCAGCGTTTTCCTAACACTGTATCTAATTGGTCTATTTCAAGTAAAAGCTCCAGTAATATCAAATCTTTTAAAGAAACTTTTTTACTATATAACAACGTATGTGGCTCTTCTTCTACTACAGCAACCATACCGGACCATCCATGATGAGAAAATTGCTGATCAAATAAATATTCTTCATAAAACTTACTATCACCTACAAGAATATTCAATAGTGATGTAATTGAAAAAGATTCAGAGATTAATAATTGTCTTGCACGATCGGATTGGAAAAAACTGATAGCACTGGTTTGCTCCAATTTTCTTATAGCATCAATTAATCCATCACTAACATTTGGGAAAGGCACAATTGAAATACCTTGATCGAGATAGCTACAAAGAATTCTAAATAACAAAGGATGGACTAAGTTATCAAGATCAATATGATAATTGGCTTTCCAAAAAGATCTTAATCTTCCAATTCGAAATTCATTATTACAATCATATGCTTTATGAAACATACGATATTTCCAATCTTGTACTTCATCAGCTCCCACGTTTTGCGATAAAATATTTTGCAGCACCTCGTTTGAAATCCTGCCCATCAAAAAGAGCCTTCTGTAATCTTCAAGTTCAAGTGTTACTTGATAACCAAATATTTTAGAGGCTTTAAAAATAGCCTCAAAAAAATTAGTGTCTTGAAATGCATGAAGTGTATTATGATGTATAAAATCCCTAATTGGTGTTTGTGTTGGCAAATAATGCTTAAGCTGATGAAGAACATGCTTTTCATCAAACTCAGTTTCTTGTAGGTGCATAAAATTATTTTATACTAAGTGCTAATGAACTGTTCTTCTTTCTAGCTGCATATTGGTGATTGGATAACTTCTTATGTTCATCCATTCCAGTTAAACTGAACTTTCCTCCACCATTAACATATTCGTGTTCGAAATAATGCAGGTTCTCTAAAACAGAATGATCTACGAATTTGGTATCAGAAAAATCAATAGATAAATCCATACCAGCAGGAACAGCATCTAATTTTGATTTCAAACCAAGATAATTCGTAAACACAGCAGATTTTTCAACCTTCAAAACATATTTCCCTTCATTAAAACTTACTTCAATGATTGGCTTGAAAAGAGATTTTATAGGTGTCCCATGAATTACATGTAAAACAATCTCCATCACAATTCCGGCAGCCATACCCACTAATAAGTCTTCATACAATGTGAAAAAGATGGTTACTAAGAATACAGCAAGCTGTTCTTTACCAATACGGAAAATTTGAACAAACTCTCTAGGGTGAGCAAGTTTAATACCGACTGCAATAAGCATTGCTGCTAATGCTGTATTAGGTATCATTTCTATCAAATGCACAGCAAACAGTACAAACACAAGAATAAAAAGACCATGAAAAAAGTTTGCCCATTTTGTTTTACCACCATTAGATACATTGGCTGAACTTCTTGCTACTTCTGAAATCATGGGCAATCCCCCTAGTACACCTGCAAACATATTACCAATACCAATTGCAATGAGGTCTTTATTGGGATCTGATTTTCGCTTCATTGGATCCATTACATCTATTGCTTTCACAGTAAGCAAAGACTCAAGTGATCCTACCAAGGCTAGCATAATCACTAACTCAATAAATTTTCCTGTCTGGAAAATACCCGAAAAATCAACATTCCACCTAATGTTTTCCATTAAGTTACCAATATGAACCAAGGCATAAGAGGGTTCAGTATGCTGAAAATCCATTATTAATTCAGCGGGTATTGCAACAAGTAAAACAACAAGCGCTGCAGGAATCTTCTTTAAAAATGATAGCGGGACCTTATCCCAGAACATCATGATTAAAAAACTTACTACCCCAATTAATGTTGCTTTTGGATCTAAATGCAGGAAAAAAGATGGGATCATTGCCAATAGCTCAAAAGGAGTCTTACCCCTGGATAATGCAGGATCAATATCCAACAGAATGGGAATTTGCTTGAGAATAATAATTAAACCAATGGCCGCAAGCATTCCATGAACTGCAGACAAAGGGAAAAAGTCAACCAGCTTACCCCACTTAAACAGTCCAAATAAAATTTGTACAAGACCCGCAACTACAATCGCTCCTAAAGTAAGTTTCCACCCTATTTCTCCATCACCAAAATTATCTACAGCTTCAAGAACAATAACGATAAGTCCTGCAGCAGGACCTTTAATGGTCAATGGTGACCCTACAAAAAAACTTACAACAATACCACCAATAATTGCTGTTATCAAACCCATAAGTGGAGGAAACTCAGAGGCCTTCGCTATACCGAGGCTCAGAGGCAATGCCAACAAAAAAACAATAAAACCAGAAGTGGCATCTTGTGTCAGGTGCTTCCTGAAATCATTTATCCCAAGTTCAGGGACATTAAATTTATTTTTCATGAAAATGATTTATAGAGGATGTAAATAGCTAAACAAGGTGTGTCAAGATGCACACCTCAAAATTTAACCCTTCAATAAATCAAATTCTAAAAACTTGGTTGGACTTATAAATAGAAGTAGAAAGAAGAAATAAATTCTTCGAATTTGTATACCCAGAATTTATCTTAAAGATACCAGCATTATAACAATGCTCAACAGTGGTAATTGATTTATCATAGCGAAATGACTCATCTTCATCTTCTTCTATATTTTCTTCCTCTGCATTAAATACAGGGAAAGAATTACCATCTGATGTTTTAAATATTTTTTGGGCAGAAGTTGATTCATTAGCATATGCCTTGAACTGAACTCCAGAAAAAAAGAAAATCTGGGTGCAGATTAAAAGTAAGATTGACAATATCCTAAATGAACGTTTCACAGTATAAAGGTAACTTTTTTATTGTTAGAATACTTTGTGGATAGTTAAGGATATGTTACAAGCATCAAAAAACAAACAGAGCATTAATCATATAAATGAATGAGGTCGATCATAATGAGCCTTAATTTCTAGGTGTAGCTTTTCCCCAAAAATGATTAATACGCTTCATACCGATCAACTGCGAAAAGAATGCCTTAAGGAACTTGTATTGACAAGCTTTAACACCAATGCTTTACCGAATGAACTGATTGACCAACAAAGAGCTGAAGAAGCTTTAAAAATGGGACTAAAAATCAAGTCGGATGGATTTAATGTGTTTGCATCAGGTGACGAAGGCACCGGCAAAATGTCTGCCGTCAAAATGTTCTTGGAAAAATGGGTCGACAAAGATCCTACGCCAGACGACTGGTGCTATGTCTATAATTTTAAAGAGCCTTATCAACCCACCAAATTAAAGTTACCTGCCGGACTTGGTAATGAATTAAAAAACGACATGAAGAATTATGTGAGTGACACTATGCAGGTACTCATCAAAACATTTGAAAGCGAAGCATACGGACTTAAACGTCAATCAATAAAAGATAAATACGATAAACAACAATCAACCCTCACTTTATCAATCAATGAAAAAGCTGAAAAAGAATCGCTGCTGATTAAACAAACTCCTATGGAGGTCTATACCCTTCCCCTGAAAAAAGGAGAAATCATGACCGACGAAGAATTTGATAACCTACCGCTCTCTGAAAAAAAATTAATCCAAGAAAAACAAACCCGATTTACAAATGAAATGGATTTTGCTTTAAAACAACAACGCATTCTTGAAAAAGAAATGGTAAAAGAATTTAAGAAACTGGAAATCGAAGTGGCCACTTTTGCTATCACAGAAATTACCGAAGACATATGCAACAAATACAATCATATACCAGATGTTATCAACTACTTAATGAATGTCAAAAAAGATATTCTTGAAAATCTAACGGATTTCATGATTGCACAAAAGGAAAAATTTGAAG
>JBEBDP010000231.1:0-5837 GCA_041156925.1 Bacteroidota bacterium
GGATCTGGAGATATCATAACAACAGATGCGTTAGCAGCTGGACTCCAACTGCATTTAGGATCAGATGCGGATGTTTACAATACAGAACAGGGCATGCAGCTTTACCCAAATTATATTTCAAGAAGGTTTACGCCGAGTTATATACCTGTGAATGCAATGAAAAACATCATTGATGATATATTACCCCCAGTTAAACAGGGTAGTCCCCTTATAGATATCTTCATCGATCATGGCAAAAGAATGTATGTGCTAGATGCATTGCTGCCTGAGTTAAGTGATACATTAAAACTAGGTTACACCGCTTCACAGTTAAAAGGAGCAGAAAAAAATGAAGGACTGATTTGGAATTATTTTCTAGAGAATAATCTTCTGTATGAAACTGATATGTTTAAAACCAGATCCTTTACAAATGATGCTCCTTCAACGATTGAATTTGGAGAAGGATCACCTGGCTTTATCTCTCTGTTCATTGGAAGACAAATCATTCGCACTTACATGGATAAATATCCGGATACAGATATCAAAACATTGCTAAGCATGGATGGCAAAAAAATTTTAGCAGCATCCAAATACAAACCCAAATAGCGCTTGGACTAGGCCGATTTGCCTATACCCATGTTGTGCATGAACCTCACATGTGAAGCAATGGCAGATCTGGTTGTTGGGAAGTAGATGTAGTTCAAATCAAATTTTTCACAAGTCTCTTTCACTATTTTGCTAATTGCAGGATAATGAATATGGCTTATTCTTGGAAACAAATGGTGCTCAATCTGGTAGTTTAAACCACCTACAAACCAGGTTACCAATTTATTTGAAAATGCAAAATTAGCGGTAGTTTTTACCTGATGTATAGCCCATTCATTTTCAATTTTCACAGGGTCAACACCAGCGGAATCAAATTCTGCATGCTCTACCACATGCGCCAATTGGAATACAATAGCAAGTGTTAAACCTAAAGTAAACTGACTAATTATAAATCCAGCTAACCACCATTTCCAACCAATCAACATGATTGGTAATACAATGTAAAATGCAATAAAGAAAAGTTTACCAACCCAGAACATAAAGTGTTCTTTGAAGTCCATTGGCTTTAAAGCTGTAGTATAAACTTTCTTAGAGAAATATTTGATGTAGTCCATGAAAAACATGAACAAAGAGGTAAACCCATATAGAACAAACATATAAGCACTTTGAAACCTGTGCATTGGTTTCAATGGCTGAGTGGAACACTGACGAAGAAAAGGCATGTTGTTAATGTCGTCGTCAACGCCATCAATATTGGTATAGGTATGATGAATAATATTGTGCTTTAGCTTCCATAGAAAAGCATTTCCTCCTAAAAAGTTGTTGGTCCATCCAAATATTTCATTCACCCATCCTTTTGTAGAAAAGCTACCATGACATGCATCGTGCATTATGTTAAAGCCAATCGCTGCCATATTCAAACCAAACAAAAACCATAAAAAAATGGATAGTAATGTTGGCATTTGAACAAACATCAACAAACTGTAAATACCAATGGCACTTGGTATAAGAATCATTGTTTTTAAATACAATTTCCAGTTACCTGTTTTTTTTATGCCGTTGCGTTCAAAATAAGCGTCAACTTCAGCTTTCAACGCATTAAAAAATATTTTGTTCTTGTTGTTGAATGTTACTTTGTAGCCCATTGACTTAACGAATTGTATTTTTTTACTATTTAGTAAAGTTAATACAACAGATGTTAAGAAATATTAATTTCTTTTGAATGGAGCCTCCATGAAAAAAACTGGAATCTTGACCTCAAATTTCTGACGGGTGTACACATTTTCCATCAAATAGGTGCCGTACATTTTACCTAATTCAGACTTTAAATTACAACCAGATATGTATTGATATTGCTCATTAGGCGCAATAACAGGCTGAACACCTATAACACCTTCTCCTTCTACTTCTTTTTGTTCTGCATTGCTATCACAGATAAACCAATGTCGTCTTAGTAATTGGACAGGAAAAGTATTGTTGTTTTCAATTGTAATTCTATATGCAAACATAAATTCCAATTGCAATGGATTTGAGTAGTCCGGTTGATAGAACTGCTCAACACTTATCTTAATCCCATCTGTTACTTTCGATACCATTCCACTGCGTTTACTCAAATTTAAAAATATTTATCAAAAAGAAAGAGTGAAGAAAAAAATTGTAAATTGATGATGAATCCAGGTCGGAACTAAAATATAACAACAAATAAATCATGAAAAAGTTTTGCTTGATCCTCGCTGCTGCTTTAGCTACTACTTATGGCTTCTCTCAAGGAAGAAAGGGTGATCCTACCTTGACTGAAATCTGGGATCCTGTACCAAAAATTGTTAGTCCGGGTAAAACAAGCCAAGACGCCCCAGCAGATGCCATAGTCCTGTTCAATGGCAAAGACTTTTCCGCTTGGAATGGCAAAGGTGGCAAGCCGGTAGAATGGACAATTGCAGATGGAGCAATGACGGTAAAAGGCGGTTCTGGTGAAATCATCTCCAAGCAAGGTTTTGGCGATTGCCAATTGCATATTGAATGGAGAACACCAGCTGTTGTTAAAGGAGAGGGACAAGGAAGAGGCAATAGTGGTATTTTTTTAATGGGGAAATATGAGCTACAGGTGTTGGACAGCTACAACAACAAAACCTATTCTAACGGACAAGCAGGTAGTATCTACAAACAACTCGTACCATTGGTGAATGTATCAAGAGCTCCAGGCGAATGGCAGACCTATGATATCATTTTTACTGCACCAAGATTTGCTGCAGATGGAAGATTACAATCACAAGCCAGAATAACTGTACTTCATAATGGAGTGCTTGTTCAAAATAATCAAGCAATTTGGGGAGGCACAGAATACATTGGTATTGCCGAATACAAGCCACATGGCATGAAAGAACCATTGGTATTGCAAGACCACGGAGATGCTGTTAGCTTTAGAAATATTTGGATTAGAGAGCTGTAGTGCTATTTTGATTTTTCACTTCCAAAATAGTTTGCTCTAATTCTTTCAAGAAATCAAAAACTTGTTCCATACGGGTGATGGGCTCTGTAACCATCATGAAGTTTTTGCCAACTTGCTTAAGATGACTTTTATTGGTCTTTGTCTGTAAGTGCAGCAAGATCGCATTGAAAGTGAGCGAATGAAAATAGGGCGAATCTGGGTTATTCACGAAATAGCACCGCAGAACTCCTTGTTTGAGTGTCATCCTTTCAAAGCCAATCTCTACAGCCAGTTTTCTGCATCGTACAGTAGTAAACAATCCTTCAACAGCATATGGCATTGGGCCAAAGCGATCAATCATTTCAGCATGAAAACGTGTTAGCTCTTCTTCATCTCTACAATTATCAAGACGTGTATACAAGGTTAACCTTTCTGCAATTTGATCTACATAGCTGTCCGGAATCAAGATTTCAAGATCGGTATCAATGGTACAATCACTTACAAAATCATCTTGCTGACTAATCTCTTCCTTGAATACTTCTTTGAAAGCAGTTCGTTTTAATTCACGAATAGCTTCATCAAGAATTTTTTGATACATCTCAAATCCAATCTCAATCATAAAGCCACTTTGTTCTCCACCCAACATGTTTCCTGCACCTCTGATGTCTAGATCGCGCATCGCAATTTGAAAACCACTACCTAATTCTGCGTGTTGTTCTAATGTCTGTAATCTTTTACGAGAGTCAGGAGGCAAAACGCTGATTGGCGGGGCCATTAAATAACAGAAAGCCTTTCGATTGCTTCGTCCAACCCTGCCTCTCAATTGATGCAGATCACTTAGTCCAAACTGATGCGCATTATTGATTATGATGGTATTGACATTTGGAATATCAACACCACTTTCAACAATATTGGTGCAGACCAAGACATCATATTTTTTATGAATGAAGTCGAATATTCTTTCCTCCAACTCATGTCCTTCTAATTGTCCATGTGCAAAGCCAACACTTAAATCCGGACATAAATTTTTGATCAATGCCGCCATTTCAGATAATCCATTCACCCTGTTGTGAATAAAGAAAACCTGCCCGCCTCTTTCAATTTCAAAATATATAGCATCTCTTATTTGATCTTCATTGAATACAACTACTTCTGTCTGAATAGGCTGTCTATTTGGCGGAGGTGTATTGATAATACTGAGATCCCTTGCACCCATCAAACTAAACTGCAAGGTCCTAGGAATAGGGGTTGCAGTAAGGGTAAGACAATCAACATTGGTCTTGAGCGTTTTTATTTTCTCTTTATGTGCAACACCAAACTTCTGCTCTTCGTCAATGACCAACAATCCGAGGTTTTTAAACTTTATGTCTTTTGAGAGTAAAGCATGAGTTCCAACAATGATATCAATCTTGCCTTCTTCAAGTTTCTTGAATGTCTCTTTCTTTTCTTTGGTTGATTTGAAGCGATTGATAAAATCTACAGTGACTGGCAAATCTTTCAAACGTTCACTAAAGGTTTTGTAATGCTGATAGGCAAGTATGGTTGTGGGGACCAATACTGCAGCTTGTCTACCATCGATACAGGTTTTGAATGCAGCGCGTATCGCTACTTCCGTCTTTCCAAATCCTACATCTCCACAAACCAAGCGATCCATTGGATGTGGACTCTCCATATCTTTTTTTACATCACTTACAGCGCGACTCTGATCGGGTGTGTCTTCGTACATGAAGGATGCCTCTAATTCTATTTGCATGTAGTTATCCGGACTATGAGGAAATCCTTCTTGAGCCTTACGTTCTGCGTATAATTTTATAAGATCAAAGGCTATCTCTTTTACCCTTCCCTTTGTTTTCTCCTTCAACTTCACCCAAACATCACTTCCCAACTTATTTACTTTAGGAACGTGTCCTTCTTTACCAGTGTATTTTGAAATTTTGTGTAGCGAATTGATATTCACATACAGAATATCGTTATCGCGATAAATAATCCTAACCGCTTCTTGGGTTTGTCCACCATTCTGCACTTTCTGTAATCCACTAAACACCCCTACTCCATGATCGATATGCACCACAAAATCTCCTGGCTGCAACTCTTTCAAGGCCCTTAGCGTAATTGCCTTGCTTTTGTTGTAGGCTTGCTTGATCTTGTATTTATGATAACGTTGAAAAATTTGGTGATCAGTATAGGCGATAACCCCATGCTCTTTATCGATGAACCCCTGATGTATTGCGGCAGGAATTGGAACAAATTGAATTTCAGATTTTAAATCTGCAAAAATGGAATATAGTCTCTCAAGTTGCTTTGGATTTTCAGAAAAGATATAGAGTTGCCGCTGTTGCGCCTCATGCGTTTTTAAATCTTTAATCAACAACTCAAACTGCCTGTTAAAGGATGGCTGAGGTGAAGATTGAAATTGTATTATCTGCGAAGGATCAACTAGTGTAGTGACAGCAGCTAGTTCAATTATTGTTTTTTTACTTAATTCTTTTTCAAAATCGTCTGCAGTTGTGAAATCAGCTAATTGTAATTCAACTTGCCTATCCTGTTGTGCTGGATTCTCTTTTTGCTGATCAGCATTATCGAAGAATAATTTATAGTTGTCTTCATAATCCCTAAACCTATCAATTATGAGCTGCCAATTTGAGGTATACACAATCGTGTTTGTGGGTAGTGATTGCAGAAAATCTACTTTCTCCCCTGTTGTATAATTTGCATCTGCATTAGGGATGATATTGACTTGCAATAGTTTTCTTTCACTTAATTGAGATTCGGGATCAAAAATTCTGATTGAATCAATTTCTTGCCCGAACAACTCTACTCGATATGGCTTTTCATTACCAAATGAATAGATATCAAAAATTCCGCCTCTCATTGCAAACTGTCC
>JBEBDP010000232.1:0-5451 GCA_041156925.1 Bacteroidota bacterium
CCTTCCCCTTTCAAAATATGTCGCTCAGAGATACCCGTTCTTGTCTTGATCCATTCATCATTGGTATCTACCATTTTCTCCAGTTCAGCATTGGTAAGTACATAATCAGGAACATATCCCCCTACAGAAGTGATTGCAGCCGTAATTTTTTGCATATTGGTTGTTTGGGTGTCAAAGTTATGGAATAGATGGTTGAAAGGGGGTGAATTATAGAAACTTTTAGCAGTACTTGTCGGGGGAAATTGACCCCTAACTCCCTTAAATTCATTAAATTCGCATTCAATTTACGACCTACATGATAGCAAGCTTGACAGGTACTTTTTTGGCTAAAACCCCCTCCTTTGTCCATATTGATGTGCATGGGGTTGGCTATGAAGTACAAATTAGCTTGAATACCTACTCAAAAATCCAGGACAACAAAGAGGGCACCCTTTTTACACACCTTCAAATCAAGGAAGACGCGCATACCCTGTACGGCTTTTCAGAACTTGCTGAAAAAGAGTTGTTTATACAATTAATCAGTGTAAATGGCGTGGGTGCATCTACTGCCAGAATCATGCTATCATCTATGCAACCTGCTGAATTAAAATCAGCAATTGCTGCGGGTAATACAGGAGCATTGGAAAAAATAAAAGGTATTGGAAGAAAATCTGCCGAAAGAATTGTGCTAGAGCTTCGTGAAAAAATGGTGAAATCTGGCGTAGAAAGCACATCTTCAGGCTTCAGATACAATAGTTTAGACAATGACGCGTTAAATGCATTGATGGCACTAGGCATACAAAAAAATGTAGCTGAAAACGCCCTTAAGAAAGCAAAAAATAGTGCCCCAGAAGACAATAACCTTGAATCACTCATCAAAAAATCCCTTCAACTTATTTGATAAGAACTCTACCCCAACAAATGTTTACGGCAAGTTGAATCTGTTATCTAAATCGATAACCTTATTGACCATCATCATTGGTTTTCACTTTTCTGCATATGCAGATGGAGATTCTTATGCCCAAAACCGAATGATTCAAGATACAGTTCCCCAAAAAGATACCCTCAGGTATCCTATCAAAGACAGATACAGCGACAAGTATACACAGCAAAGAAAAAATCCTTTTGATCTTAAAGACCCTGCAAATATTCGCGACTCCATTGTTTACGACCCAAAGACCAAAGAATATTACATCATCGAAAAAATTGGTAGCAAGTATTTTAGAAAACCAACCAGTTTAACATTCGATGAATACATGCGGATACAATCCCGCAAAATGGAAGTTGATTATTTCCAAAAAAGAGCAAACACAAGCAGTTTACTCAACAGAAAACTAAGTAAGCCGAAATTGAACATGGGTGATGACTTGTTCAACCGTCTCTTTGGATCAGGCAAGATAGACATCAGACCTCAAGGAGAAGTGAATGTAACTGCTGGGTATCAGGGACAAAATATCAAGAATCCAACCTTGCCTGAAAGAGCTAGAAGGAATGGCGGTTTAGATTTTGATATGGCAGCCAATCTTAATGTAGTGGGTAACATTGGAAGCAAGATGAGGTTCCCTATCAGCTACAATACCTTATCAACTTTTGATTTCGAAAATCAATTGAAATTAGATTACACAGGTGATGCTGATGACATTTTCAAGAAAATAGAAATTGGTAATACTTCTTTCGCAAGTAAAGGGACTTTGATTCCTGGTGCACAACAACTATTTGGTCTCAAAACACAAATGCAATTTGGAAAGTTATGGGTATCGACTGTGTTTGCTAGTCAGCGTTCACAACGTCAGTCGGTTGGCTTCCAAGGTGGTTCAAGCGCGAGCCAATTTGAAATCAAAGCAGATGAGTATGAGGAAAACCGACATTTCTTATTGGCTCAACATTTTAGAAAAGAGTACAACAAAGCGATGAAGAATTTACCGATCGTAAATTCTCAAGTGCAAATACTAAGATTAGATGTTTGGGTTACCAATAGAACCGGAGCAACTACCAATGCTAGAGACGTGGTGGGTTTGATGGACTTAGGCGAAAGCAATCCTTATCAGCAAGCGCCTGTTATCAACCCGACTGGTATACCTTATCCAGCGAATGGTGCAAATGATTTGTATGGTAAAATTGTAAGTAATCCTATTAGTAGAGACCCTGCGCAAATTGTCAACTATTTAAATAACATCGGACTACAACCGGTACGTGATTTTGAAAAAACCTTTGCACGTAAACTAGATAGTACCCAATATTATTTCAACAGACAATTAGGATTCATTTCGCTTAATGTTACACTTCAACCTGATGAAGTTTTAGCAGTCGCCTATCAATACACCTTGAATGGCAAAGTATATCAGGTGGGTGAATTTGCACAAGACATTCCTGTTGATGCGAATAATGGTGTGCAGAAAGTTTTGTTTCTGAAATTATTAAAAGCTACTTCGCAACGCACATCACTTCCAATGTGGGATTTGATGATGAAAAATATTTATCCCGTCGGATCAGGACAACTAGAGCGACAAGATTTTCAATTTAATGTACTGTATCAAGAACCAGGTGGTGGTGAAAAAAGATATATCCCTGAGGGAGATCAAGCTGGTGTTCCATTGATCACCTTGATGAATCTTGATCGCTTGAATAACCAAAACGATCCACAACCAGATGGTGTATTCGATTATGTGGAGGGCTTTACCATCAACTCTTATCAAAGCCGTGTTATCTTCCCTGTGCTAGAACCTTTTGGTCACGACCTCGATTATATTTTCAATTCAGATCCTTCATTAAGAAATAAATATTTATTCTATCCACTTTACGATACCATTAAAGCCATTGCACAGACCTATGCCAACCTCAATCGTTTTGTGATGAGAGGTAGCTCCAAATCATCAGGTACCAACAACGGTGAAATTTCATTAAATGCTTTTAATATTCCACAAGGTTCTGTAACGGTTACAGCAGGCGGACAAGTATTGCAAGAGAACGTAGACTATACTGTAGATTATATTGCAGGAACAGTAAGAATCATCAACAATGCCATCAAGCAATCTGGTTTGCCTGTTGATGTGAAGTTTGAAAACAATGCAACATTTGGCGTACAACAACGAACCTACATGGGTATGCGATGGGATTATCTGTTCAATGATAAACTATCGATAGGTGGTACAATGGTGAGGTTAACAGAACGTCCGTTCTTCACCAAAATGGAATACGGCGCAGATCCTATCAAAAACAGCATGTTAGGATTAGATGTTAATTACAACAGTGAATTACCCCGACTCAGCAAGTGGCTCAGTAAACTTCCTTTCTACGAAGCGAATGGTACTTCAAAAATTAATTTCTCTGCTGAAGCGGCAAAAATGATTCCTGGTCACGCGCCTCAAATTGGAAGAGGTGGTAATGGTTTAATTTATCTTGATGATTTTGAAGGCACCAAATCTAGTATAGATCTCAGGTTTCCTATTGTGGGATGGACACTAGCTTCTACACCTGCTGGATCAACCGATCGTTTTGGAAACATCATGTTTCCAGAAGCTAGTGCTTTCGATAATATTGAATATGGTAAAAACAGAGCCAAGCTTGCCTGGTACAACATCGAACCTATTTTACAGGAAAGAAGAAATCCAAATAATCCAATCAGAAATGATTTGGCACAACTTTCAGATCCAAGAGTGAGATCAGTTGGACAACAAGAAATATTTCCAAGAAGAACACCAGATTACGGACAAAGTCAGCTAGTCACCTTTGACCTTGCTTACTATCCAAAAGAAAGAGGCCCATATAACTACGACGCGCTTAATGTTGACAACAATGGTTCACTGAGAACACCCAATAAAAGATGGGGCGGTATCATGAGAGGTATTGATCAAACAGATTTTGAAACTGCTAATATTGAATTCATCGAATTCTGGGTACTAGATCCTTTTATTAAAAACACAAATCCAGCTGGAGGTTCTCTTTATTTGAACTTGGGTAATATTTCTGAAGATATCTTGAAAGATTCAAGAAGATTTTATGAAAATGGACTTCCAACGCCAACTATACCTGCTGCAACAGCAAATTCAACTTGGGGTAGAACACCAATTAATCCAGTCCAGATTACACAAGGTTTTAGCAACGACCCTGCTGATCGACCTTTTCAAGATGTGGGCTTAGATGGCTTAACCGATTCCTTAGAAGCAGCTACAAGACGTCAGTTCCTTGCTGATATCTCTGCAAGATTAGGAGTGGGTACACCCGCCTATCAAGAAATTGCAGCTGATCCTTCTTCAGACAATTTCAAATATTACCGTGATTTATCATTCGACAGAAACAATACAGGTATTCTATCGAGGTATAAAAATTTCAACAACCCTCAAGGCAACTCACCTATCGCAAGAGCTGGAGACGCATTCGCATCTGCATTTACCTTGTATCCTGATGGAGAAGATCTAAACAGAGATAATACATTGAACGAAGCTGAAGAATATTTTCAGTACCGTATTGATCTGAAACCGAACAGCGATCCAAGTATGCAAGTGGGACAAAATTTTATTTCAGATAGAAAGGTTGTTGGCGTTACACTTGCAGACGGCACAAGAGAAAACCAAATCTGGTATCAATTTAGAGTACCTATAGCCAACTATACCAGTAAGGTGGGTGAAATACCAGATTTTAAATCAATCAGGTTCTTCAGGATGTTCTTGACTGATTTCGCAGATTCAGTTGTATTGAGATTTGCTAAGCTCGAATTGGTAAGAAACAATTGGAGGAGTTTTGCTTATGAACTAGATACAACTGGACTCTATAAGAAAATTGATCAGGCAAACACATCTACAAAATTCTTTGTCTCTGCAGTCAACATTGAAGAAAACGACAAACGTGATCCAATACCTTACAGAACACCACCCGGCATTGAACGTGTTCAAACACTAAGCAATGGCGGTATCAACATCCTTCAAAACGAACAGGCTTTAAGTATCAATGTAATCAATCTTAAAGAAGGTGATGGAAGAGCTGTATTCAAATCATTCAACCATGACTTAAGGCAATACAAGAAACTTTCAATGTTTTACCATGCAGAAAGTTTGAAAGGCTATAGCACTGTGAGAGATGGCGAAATCTACGCAATCATTCGTTTAGGAAATGACTACCTCAACAACTTTTACGAAATAAAATATCCATTAAAGATTACACCTTTTGGTACAACAGACGAAAGAATCATATGGCCTGAACAAAACGAATTAAGTATTGATCTTTCCTCTTTGATACTTATCAAAAATGAACGCAACTTAAACACCAATAATCCAAATGCCATATATAGAAAAAATATCAATGGTGTAGTTTTCTCCATCAAAGGAAATCCAAACCTTGGTGAAGTGAAGGGCATTTTGGCTGGTTTAGAAAACCCATTAGATCCAGGAGGAGGAAGAGCAGTGAATGCTGAAGTATGGATCAATGAACTTAGACTATCTGGGTTAGATGAAGAAGGTGGATGGGCAGCAGTTG
>JBEBDP010000233.1:0-3066 GCA_041156925.1 Bacteroidota bacterium
CTGATGACAAAGCGATCGTTTTCAGGTCTGATTTTTGCATAGTGACCTGTTGCAATGAATTCACAATCCAGTGCATTAGCTCTTTTTAAAAGGGCTCTCCATTTGATGTGGGTATTGCACATTACGCAGGGGTTTGGTGTTCTTCCTGCTAAGTATTCATCAACAAAATTATCGACTACAAATCCGCCAAATTCGTCACGTATATCAAGAATGTAATGAGGGAATCCATGGTGTACAGCAGCTGCTCTGGCATCATTAAATGAATCTATGTTACAGCAGCCAGTCTCTTTGTTGCTTCCACCAGATGTGGCATAGTCCCATGTCTTCATGGTTATACCAATTACTTCATAGCCTTGTTGATGCAACATCAGGGCAACGACTGTACTGTCGATTCCACCGCTCATAGCCACCAATACTTTACCGTGCCTGCTCATGATCTGATTTTAAGCAAAGTTAAAACAAAATGGGGGTGGGGCGTTATGCTAAGATGCTAAATTTAGAAGGAGCGTACTGATTGGAGATTAGTCAATCATGTTGTTCTTTACCGCGAAGAATACCAATCCAGCGGTATTTTTAAGTCCGAATCTTTCCATCAAACGATCTTTGATGGACTCTACCGTTCTTGGAGAAATCTCCATTTTTTGAGCAATTTCTGCTGCAGTATATTCCATACAAAGTAAGCGAACAACTTCTTTTTCTTTGTCAGACATGACGATTTCGCTGTTCAAAGATGGAATTGCTTTGGTTTTATTGGCAGATTTTTTGAGCAATACACGATTCACAAAATTATTCAGGTAATAGCCTCTTGCCATTACTTCCATGATAGCTTTTTTGATTTCAGCTGGATCTGCATTCTTGAGTAAGTAGCCGTTTGCTCCATTTTCCATCAAGTGAGATACAAAGCGTTCATCTTCAAACATTGTCAGAATGAGCACCTTAACATCAGGGAATCTTTTACTGACCTCTTTAGTTGTTTCGATACCATCTTTACCTGGCATTCTGAGGTCCATCAATACAACATCAGGTTGAGTTGTCTCCAGTTCTTTCAACAGCTCCTCACCATTTTCTGCCTCAAAAACAAATGTAATATTGGTATACTGCCTTAGGGACAAGATGACGCCTTTTCTAAAAATTTTGTGGTCGTCGGCAATTCCAACCTTAATGGTATTCATGATAGGAAAATTTGTTTAAGCCGTTGGGCTTACACAAAGATACTGCATCAAACAATAGATTCGATAGAGAGGGGCATTTCAAGGGTAACCTTATAGAAGGTTTGTGAAGGGTCTTTCTCAAAATTAACAGTCCCTTCTAATACTTTCATCCTGCTTTCAATGTTCTTTAGACCCAATCCTACAGAACTCTTGTTCATTTTTTCAAAATCCTGCTGAGTAATTCCTTTTCCATCATGGTTGAGTCTGATGTAGAATTTATTATCGGCAATATTCTGTGTCAGGTGAATGAAACTAGCATTACTGTGTTTCAAAATATTGTTGACTAACTCTTGTGTAACCCTAAAGATGAGTAGTTCAACCTGCGGTAATAAGCGTTCTTTATAATCGTGAAACCTGCAGCTGGCATTGATTGCACCAGATCCGCTGATTTTCTGAAATAAATCATTTACAGCAGACTCCAATCCGAAATTCTTGAGGGTAGGAGGCATTAAGCTATGAGAAATATTTCTAATCAATTGGATGGTATCATCAATGATTTGCTTTGCACTAGAGATGCTTTGCAATTGACTAGGTACATCCAAATTGACGAGATTATCATTTAAATACAAGCGAGCCGTTGCTAGTAATGGACCAGCATCATCATGTAAATCTGCAGCAATTCTTTGTCTTTCTTCCTCCTGCCATCTGATGGATGCATTAAGCAAAATTTGTTGCTTTTCCTCTTCCATCCTTTGCAATTGCTGTTGGTACTTGATCACTTTTCTTTGGTGAAAAACAATGAAAGCGATTAAGCCAATAGCCAAAACCAACATTCCCAAGGTGCCAAAAAATAGCACTGTTGAAACATTCGACTGGGATCCTATGGTTTGAAGAAAATGCATTTAGGCTTTTTGGAGGTTATGTGATGGGGAAGTGTTTTTTTTTGTTTCGGATAGGACACCTAAGCTGATAAATAAATTCTTAATTATATTAAATGTCGCCACAATGTAACCGTAAGTCAAGATAAAGGTGCTATCATTAAAGTTGTTCTGACTCAAAATGAAAAGAAAGAAAGTCCCTGAAAAGAACAATATAAATCCAATGCCAATCCAAACAAATCCACTAAGAGTAAAGTGAGTTGAAGAAAAGCGTTCGTAAATATAGAATATTGTGTAACTGAGTATCAAAATGGATTCAACTCCAGAAGGTAGTGAATCAAAACTTTCAAATGAACTGGTATAAATGTCTAAAATTGAAATTACAATAAAGAGTAGTGATCCTAATTTGATAATCCTTTTAATTGAGGATGATTCAATTAAGTTAAATACAAAAATGGTCAAACTTAAATATTCAACAAAAGTGAATAATCTGTATGCGTAAAGTTCTGATCCTAAATACTTTAATGATAGTTTTGTGAGAACCAAATCAGAAAATATGCAATAGAATGTATAAAAAGCTAAAAGGCCATAACCCTTTGGTTTTGATTTGGTTGAATAAATCAAATAAAGGTTTATCAGGCCTATTAAGAATGAAATATATACTAGATAAGGGACTATACTGTTAAGTTTTGCTTAACAAATATAGACATTAAAAAAATGAAATGCAAGTGATTAGAAATCAAACCAGCCCTTAACTACAACATTTCTGTCAGCGACAATGCCTTCATTGTTTTGAAGTGTGCCATCTGTATTAACAGCAGCAACATTCAAGATAGGTTGGTTTTCTTTATCTAGTCCAACCAGAACATAGGTTTTTTCTCCTTTCTCGTTCAGGGCTTTGTAAATATTGATTCCAATACAGTCAGGCTGTGCAAGAATTTGCTCAAGTATATTTTTTCCTACAAACTGGGCATTTCCCTCTCCGAATGCATCATAATGGTCTTTAACCATTTTAAGACCCAAGTCGTAACCAATAT
>JBEBDP010000234.1:0-3769 GCA_041156925.1 Bacteroidota bacterium
ATGAGATCTGCTAAAGTTGATTTTCCTGCACCAGATGAGCCAACAAGAGCAATGGTTTGACCTTTCTTGATGTGAAGGTTTACATTTTGTAAGATGGTTCTATCTTGGTAAGCAAAACCAACATTCCTAAGTTCAATAGATTCATTGAATCCATTGATGGCAATTGGGTTAGGGTCTTCTTTGACTGATTGTTCTTCCTTGATCAATCTTTGTATACGTTCAATACTTGCTGCTCCTTTTTGAATATTGTAAGAGGCTGTGCTAAAGGCTTTGAGCGGGTTGATGATTTGGGTGAAGATGGCAATGAAAGTGAGAAAATCAGGGCCATTCAAAGCAAAGCTTTTATTCAATACAAGTGATCCACCATAGTACAATACACAACATACAGCAATAATTCCCAAAGTCTCAGATACGGGTGAAGCCAGGTCTCTTCTGCGAATGGTGTGGTTTTTGATTTGCAGCAATTCGGTATTTTCTTTTTTGAATTTATCGAGTTGCTGTTGTTCTGCATTAAATGCTTTCACCACCCTTATACCACCTAATGTTTCTTCAATTGTGCTGAGTATTTCGCCAAGTTTGATTTGTACGCTGTTGGAAACTTTTTTAAGCGACCTGCCGATTCTACCAATAATGAGACCTGCAACCGGGAGAAACAAGAGTAAGAACAAAGAGAGTTCCGGACTCAGGTTAATCATTGCAAAGAGATAGAGCGCAATCAGTATTGGTTCTCTGAAAAAACTTTCTAAAAAACTAATCGTAGAGAATTCAACATCTTGTAAATCGTTGGTGAGTTTACTCATGATGTCGCCTTTTCTTTGTTCATTGAAAAATCCAACAGGCAATTGCAAGATTTTGGTGAACATATCCGTGCGCATATCATTGATGATATTGTTACGGATAGGAGTGAGCACATACATTGAACTGTAGAGAAATATATTTTTAAGTACGATAGCAAGAATGACAATCATACAAATGATAGCTAAGGCTTGAATTCGACCTTCTGGCGTTTGTGTTAAGTTGGATAGTGTGTTGTATAGTTGGTCTGAAAGACTTCCTAAATCAAGGCGTGAAGCCGTGACGGTGCCATCTTGCTGCAAACCAAATATCAATGTCAAGAAGGGAGCCAGCATGGCTAGTGAAATCACGGAAAAAAAGGCAGAAAGTATGTTCAGGACGAAGTACCCTGACACCATTCTGGGATATTTTTTGATATAAATAAAAATTACGCCCAGGCTCTTCATTATGCTGACTTATGTTTTTAGCGAATTAGCACCAAAAGTAACTAATTTTACATCCAACAAGCACCCATTATGGAGGAAAGCAAAAGACAAAAACAAATTGCAGGGGTCATTCAGGAAGAAATGAATGATATTTTTTTGAGAATGGGACTCAACATGATGGATGGAGGTATGGTTTCCATTTCACAGGTAAAGATTACGCCCGATCTTTTGGAAGCCAGAATTTATTTGAGCTTGTTTCAATTAAAGAATGCCGACGAAGCACTAAAAAAAATTGAAGATCGAAAAGGTGAAATAAGAAGGGAATTGGGTTTCCGAGTAAAACAGCAGCTTAGAAGAATTCCAGAATTACGTTTTTTTAAAGATGATACACTTGATCATGTGTTTCGAATGGAAGAACTCTTCAAGAAAATTAACGAAGAAAGAAACAAATGAATTTTAGGACCATCCTGAAATTTGCCTGGCGCTACTTCAAGGCTAAGAAGTCAACAAACGCCATTAACATTATTTCATGGGTTAGTGTTGTTGCTATTGTTTTTGGCACTGCATCTTTGGTGGTGATTCTGAGTGCATTTAACGGATTTGAATCGCTTGTTAAATCTTTGTATGCATCATTTTATCCTGATGTGAGAATAAGTCCTACAAAGGGCCAAATGATCACGCTTACCCAAACTCAATTGGATCAATTAAGGGGAATCAATGGTATTGCTACAATTAGTTTGGTTGCTGAAGAGAAAGCATTGATTCAAAATGGTGGTCTCCAAACTGTAGTACATATCAAGGGAGTGGACACCAATTATGCTCAAGTTGCAGGTATTGCTGATCATCTTTATAGGGGTGAATACATTTTAGGAAATGAAGATCAACCTGGTTTAGTTTTTGGTATTGGAGTAGAACAGGCATTGGGGCTGTTATCTGATCAATCTATTGCTCCTGTTTCGGTTTACTTACCAAAGAAAAATGATGTATCTACTGCGGATCCACTTTCATCTTTATCGCTTGCAACTGCCAATCCTACTGCTAGTTTTGCTATTCAGTCGGAGTTTGATAACAAATATGTTATTACTAATCTGGACTTTATTCGCCTCTATTCTGGTTATGAGAAAGACCAATATAGCGCTGCTGAAATTAAAGTAAAGCAGGATGCCAATGTTACAGAGGTAGTTGAGTCTGTTGCTTCTTTATTGGGTAGTACTTATAAAGTAGAAGACCGGTATCAGCAGAACAGTACACTTTATACTACCATTCAACTTGAAAAATTAGCGATTTATGGTATTTTCTCACTAATACTTGTTGTTGCTGCATTCAATATGATAGGCGCATTGAGTATGTTGGTATTGGAGAAGAAGAAAGATATTCAGGTGTTGCTGGCAATGGGTGCCGATCAATCATTGATTCAGAAGATTTTTTTAGCCGAGGGAATTTTATTGTCAAGTATCGGCACTTTGGGTGGTATGATTATAGCAGTGATTTTATATTATATACAAATCACCTACAAGCTAGTGCCTTTGCAGGGGGAGACTTTTTTAATCGACTATTATCCTGTAAAATTATCGGTGAGCGACTTCTTGTTGGTCGGACTCACAGTATTCACAATTGGAATTATTGCTTCTTGGATTCCTTCAAGAAAAGCTTCTGCAGAAAAGTTGGATTTACGGAATTGAGATTAATAATCACCAATGGTTTCAGGTAGTTGAGCCAATGCTTTTGCAAGTTGGTCATCATTAGGTGCGATACCATGCCATCCGTGATCATTTTCCATGAAGTCTACTCCCTTGCCCATTAAGGTTGTCATGATGATGGCAATAGGTTTTCCTTTGCCAGTTGACTCTTTCGCCAAAGCCAATACACGAATTACATCATCCATGTCATTTCCTTCCATTTCGAGGGTAGTCCAACCAAATGTTTCAAATTTCTCTTTGAGGTTGCCCAGTGAAATCACTTTATCTGTAGGTCCGTCAATTTGCTGACCGTTAAAGTCAACAGTAGCTATAAGATTATCCACCTTGTGGTGTGCTGCAAACATGACTGCTTCCCAGATTTGGCCTTCCTGCAATTCTCCGTCACCATGAAGGGAATAAACCAAATTTGAGTCGTTATTGAGCTTTTTGGCCAAAGCTGCACCAATTGCAACACTTAGTCCTTGTCCAAGTGAACCCGAGGCAATTCTCACGCCAGGGAGATGCTCATGTGTGGTAGGATGACCTTGTAATCTTGAATTGAGCTTACGGAAGGTCGCAAGTTCGCTGATAGGAAAATAGCCTGAACGCGCCAAACATGAGTAGAAAACAGGGGAAATATGTCCGTTTGATAAGATAAAAATATCTTCATCGATACCATCCATATTAAAATCAGGATTGTGTTTCATGACCTTGAAATACAAGGCGGTAAGAAAATCAGTGCAACCAAGAGATCCGCCAGGGTGTCCACTTTGAACGGCATGAACCATTCTTACTATATCCCTTCTGATTTGTGTTGCTGTATCCTGCAAAGATGCCATGGTGAGAATTTTTGGCAAAGCTAATGTTTTT
>JBEBDP010000235.1:0-3820 GCA_041156925.1 Bacteroidota bacterium
GGGGATATGTTCCTGATTATGTACTTACCAATGCTGAACTGGAGAAAATGGTAGATACCAATGATGAATGGATCAAGACAAGAACGGGTATCTCTGAGCGACATATTTTGAAAGGGGAAGGGAAAGCTACTTCAGATTTAGTGGTTCCAGCTGTTCTTGATCTTTGCAAAAAAAGAGGAATTGAACCAAATGACATTGATTGTTTAATTGTAGCGACGGTGACTCCGGATATGTTTTTCCCCAATACTGCCAATATTGCATCTGATAAATTAGGCATCAAAAACGCTTGGGGTTTTGATATTTTGGCTGCTTGCTCTGGTTTTTTATATGCACTTACTACAGGTGCTTCATTAATTGAAAGCGGAAGATACAAGCGTGTTGCTGTGGTAGGTGCAGACAAGATGAGCGCAATTACAGATTATACAGATCGTACAACTTGTATTCTTTTTGGTGATGGTGCTGGTGCCGTGTTATTGGAACCCAATACAGAAGGATATGGCGTTTTGGATAGCATCTTGAAAAGTGATGGTAGTGGAGG
The DNA here is from genome assembly GCA_041156925.1 of Bacteroidota bacterium. GTDB lineage: Bacteria > Bacteroidota > Bacteroidia > Chitinophagales > Chitinophagaceae > Pollutibacter. The sequence continues at coordinate 539 of JBEBDP010000235.1, forward strand.
AAAGTATTTGCACATGAAAGGAGGTGGGTCACTCAACCCTCCAACTCATGCAACTGTTGATAGAAAAGAACATTATTTGTTTCAAGATGGTCAGCCTGTATTTAAGTTTGCCGTTACTGGTATGGCAGATGTGAGTTATGAGTTGATCCAAAGGAACAATTTGACTGCTGATGATATTGCTTGGTTAGTCCCACATCAGGCAAACAAGAGAATAATTGATGCAACTGCAAGAAGAATGGGACTTCCAGATGAGAAAGTGTTGTTGAATATTCATCGTTATGGTAATACAACTGCTGCAACCATTCCATTGTGTTTGTGGGATTACCAAGATCAGATCAAAAAAGGTGATAATATAGTACTGGCCGCTTTTGGTGGAGGTTTCACATGGGGTGCAACCTGGGTAAAATGGGCAATATGAGTAAAAAACAATTCAAGGGATTCTCTTCATTAGCCGTACACGGTGGTCACATCAAAGATCCTATGTATGCTCACCTAACACCTATCTATGCTTCTTCAACATATGTATATGATGAAGCAGAACAGGGAATGAGAAGGTTCTCAGGAAAGGAAGAAGGATATATCTATGCGAGATGGGGTAATCCTACCATGAACGAAGCTGAGCTCAAAATTGCTGCAATGGAAACCTTCGGTATAGAAAAAGAAGGGAAACCCTTAGAAGCAAAAGCAATTTTACATGCGTCTGGCATGGCAGCCATTAGTTCACTTTTTATTGCAACATTAAAAAGAGGGGATAAGGTTTTAACTCATTTTTCATTGTACAGTGGTACCCAAGATTATTTAAAATCATTGTTGGAGCCATTGGAAGTGGAAGCCATCATTGTTGATTTGCGTGATCTAGCACTTGCGGAAAAATGTTTGAAAGAAGATTCAGCTATTAAGTTGATCTACCTTGAAACCCCCGCCAATCCTACCTTACAGTGTGTTGATTTAGAGGCGTTAAGTAAACTTGCTAAACAATATGGTAAGCTGTCAGCTTGCGATAATACTTTTGCAACGCCTTATTTACAACAACCATTTAAATATGGAATTGATTTTGTGTTGCATTCAACAACAAAGTTTTTAAACGGACATGGAACTGCAATCGGTGGAGTGCTTTTAGGTACTGATATCGAGTTCATGAAAACAAGGGCTACAAAAACACATCGGTTGCTAGGTGGAAACAGCAATGCGTTTGACGCCTTCTTACTCATCAATGGGATGAGAACACTTGAAGTAAGAATGCAAAGGCATTGTGAGAATGCAAGTCAGGTAGCAGCATTTTTAAATAACCATCCAGCAATTGCTAAGGTTAATTACAACGGATTATCAGATCATCCTGATTATGAAGTGTCAAAGCGACAAATGAAACATGCTGGTGCAATGATGAGTTTTGAATTAAAAGGAGGTTTTGATGCTGGTGTTAAATTCATGAATGCTCTGCAAATGTGTACCCGTACTGTTTCTTTGGGCACCTGTGATACATTGTTATCACACCCTGCTTCTATGTCGCACAGCTCAGTCCCGCGTGAGCACAGATTAGAATATGGTATAACAGACGGTCTCATCCGATTGAGTGTGGGAATTGAAAATATTGAAGATATTCTTGAAGATTTTGATCAAGCTTTACAATGATTATGGACTATCAAATCAGAAGAGCAGAGAAAAGGGATTGCCCAGCTATGTTAGAGCTTATTAGAGAGCTTGCGATTTATGAAAAAGCTCCTGATGAAGTTACTGTAGATCCGCTTCACTTTGAACAAAGTGGATTTCGACCTAACCCAGTTTGGTGGGCTTTTGTAGTTGAAAATCAAGAAAAGAAAGTCGTAGCTTTTGCGCTGTATTATATTCGCTATTCAACCTGGAAAGGTCAGGTCATGTACCTGGAGGACATCTTGGTTACTGAAGCTTTGCGTGGACAGGGAATTGGTAAATTATTGATCGAGAGACTTATTCAAGAAGCAAAAGAAAAAGGGTTCAAGCGCATGACTTGGCAAGTGCTCGACTGGAACGAACCAGCTATTAACTTCTACAAAAAATTTAATGCAAAATTTGATCCGGAATGGGTTAATGTGACCATTGAAATTCCTCAAAATTGATCTAAAATCTACTTGCATTTTTAATATCCAGCAGCTATTTTTACGAGTGGTCCGTTTATTTCTAGACCCACCAATCCATAATTCTTATCAATGCCGTTTTATTGCTCAATTTTTACTTGAGTAAGCTGATCCTTTATCCGATTGAGTCCGGCAACAATTATGCGTATTCAACGGCTATTCAACCTAATATTATTACTGCTGTCGATATTGCCTTCTGCAAGCTCGAGAACCTTTGATTTTACAACATCATCAAAAGAGACCGCTAATCGTTGGGTTGATCCCTTGATTGAGCAACGAGGTGTGGCTACATCTGCAACAACTAACGGAACAACTCTTACAATAAATAAGCCTGCAGGGGTGGTTACTGGTGATGTGATGATCGTTAATATTTCTTTGGGAAGATCAACTGCTAACACAGCGGATCCCTCATTAACAGGATGGACACTTGTCAGTGGTGCATTATTTGATAATAATAAAAATTATCGTGCAGCTGTTTTGTACCGCGTTGCTACAGATGCAGATGCTTCAGTGGCAAATTATAGTTTTGCACTTGGCGCAGGAACAACAGGAGCGGTAGGTGCAATAGTTGCATTTGCTAATGTTGATGTGAGTGGTGCTACTCCTTTTGACGTTACACCAGGTTCGCTAAATGTTTCACCAACAGTTCAGGAAAGTGCTGTTGTTGCAAATAGCATTACTACAACAAGAGCAAATGCTGCTGTTTTAATGCTTGCTCAGTCAAACAACGATGTAACTTGGGATAATGCTTTAAATAGTGCAACAGCATGGAGGTCTACAAATCCTTCTACACTAAGTGAGCTATATGATCTTCCGTTCACTGGAAGAGATGACAGGCTTTCTGTGGGAATGGCATGGAATTTAAAAGCTGAAGCCGGACAAACAGGTAATGGCTTAGTAAATCAATCTCAGATTAGGAATTTTGGTGCAATACTTTTGGCTTTAAAGCCCATCATTACCGTAGTTCCAGCACCGAGTATCACTAGCACTTTAACTGGATCAACAAATTATGGTACTGTATCTACTTATCAGATTACAGCGTCTTACAATCCTACTAGTTTTTCTGCAGGAACCTTACCGACTGGTATGTCTTTAGATGTGAATACTGGACTCCTTACAATTGGTGCCAATACACCTGCTGGTGTTCATGCAATCAGTTTGAGTGCTA
>JBEBDP010000236.1:0-3222 GCA_041156925.1 Bacteroidota bacterium
TACTTAGATCAAGAAGCACAATCCGTCATTTTACCTTATGCTTTTCTTGGAGGATTCTTGTTGTGCATAGCCATCATTTTTCTGCTCTATAAATTCCCTGAATTCAAACAAGAGAATCAAGAGGAAAAAGGAAATCTCAAAACAGCATTAAAAAATCAACATACCCGCTGGGCAATTGTTGCGCAATTTTTTTATGTAGGTGCTCAAGTTTGTGTCACCAGCTTTTTTATTCGCGTAGCCATGAGTGGAGGTGGTGCTGATGAAATCACTGCTGGAAAATACTTGAGTGCTTATGGCTTACTATTTATGCTCGGCAGGTTTCTTGGAAGTGTATTGATGAGATTCATCGATGCTGCAAAACTATTGACCATTTACTCGCTTATCAGCATTGCTATGTGCACAATTGCTATTTATACCGATGGTCAATATGTAGTATTGGCATTGGGTGGTTTAGGATTTTTTATGTCGATTATGTTTCCTACAATTTTTTCCTTGGGCATAAAAGGTTTGAAAGAAGAAACAAAAGCAGCATCTTCCTTGATTGTAATGTCCATTATAGGCGGTGCAATTTTTCCCGTTGCCATGGGCTATATCATTGATCAGCGCAATGATAATATCCAAATAGGTTATATCGTTCCGCTGATTTGCTTTATTGTAGTATTCCTTTTTGGATGGAAGGGTCATAAAATAAAATCAACATCATGAAAAGATATTGTTTAGCACTAGACTTAAAAGATGATCCTGAAGTAATCAGGCAATATGATATGTACCACCAAGATGTATGGCCAGAAGTACTTCAAAGCCTTGGCGATTCTGGTATTGAAACGATGCGCATATACAGAACTGGCAATCGACTCATCATGCAATTAGAGACTAGAGATAGTTTTTCTTTTGAAGAAAAAGCTAGAATGGATTTAGCTAATGACAAAGTTCAAGAATGGGAAACCTTGATGAGTAATTTTCAACAACGTATTCCATGGGCATCTCCTGATACCAAATGGGTAATTACAGAAGAAGTATTTTATTATTCAAATCCACCCCTACCGCGATAAAGTTTTACTGGTTTATCCAATTGAAGTTCAAGAACGGTCATGTATTTATCTTGAACACCTTGAGGAATATTGATGTACACCAGTCCAGGTACTGGGCTCCAAGATATTTTTCCAACTACTTTATGTGAGAGTGATTGTTCACTCCCGACTACTTTTATAGATTGAATGGCATTATCCAAACCCTTTATCATGATCTCCCCGGCTGTTTGTCCCTGCAAGAACAAATACAACTTAGTAGAATCTTTAGACAAGGTTGTAGGTCCATAAAAATGCCCTTGTGCAATTCCTGGTATTGATCCGAATATGGCCCTTTCATGTTTCTTATTCCAATTCCCTAGCTCAAGTAAGACATTTCGCTGCTCTTCGGGAATTGTACCATCTTCTTTTGGTCCGATATCCAATAATAAATTTCCACCATGACTCACTACATCAGCAAAAAGCGCAATGATTTGTGAAGGTGTTTTCCAATTGGTATCCCTGTGTTGAAATCCCCAATTATTATTGATAGTCATACACAATTCCCACCAATTGTATTTTGGTCGCGTTACTGGTACATTTTGTTCAGGAGTATCATAATCACCATAACCCATTAATCTTCCGTTGATGATAGCACCAGGATTTTTAGCAAGTAGATTCGCCCTGACTTTCTCACTTTCCCATTCTTCAGCTGTATGTTCCCAATCGCCATCAAACCAAAAAAGATCTGGCTTAAATTGATCCGCAACTTCATTGAGTTGAGACTGATAGAAGTCTCTAAATTTTTGCCATCTAATAGGTTGTTCTTTTAAGGAATAGCGCATACTATCTTTCATGAACGCGGGATAGTCGGGGTGACTCCAATCAATTAATGAAAAATAAGCTCCCGCTTTGATGTTTTGTTTTCTCAATTCCTGATAGAAAGGTGTTAGCACATCTCGTTTAGCAGGTGTATTCTTTACAGTGCTGTAATGATTCTGTTTGGTATTCCATAGCGCTACCCCATCATGGTGTTTAGTAGTAAGCACAGCATATTTAGCCCCAGATGCTTTAATTAGGTTTACCCAATCGGTGGGATTGTATTTTGAAGCTGTGAATCCATTGAGTTGCTTCATGTAGGCTTCCCAAGACATCTTCTTGTTGTAAAAAGCCCAACTTTCATCAACGCCATCTACAGCATAAATACCCCAGTGTATAAAGATGCCCAATTTTGCATCTTGAAACCAACTCATTTTTGAGGCAATGGACTCAGGATTTATTTTCTGTTGTGCAGATACAGTAATGCTTGATGAAAAGACTAAAATGTAGAGTACCCATTTAGGGATGGCAGGCAATCGCATACTAGATGATTTACTTCATCTAATTTATTGATATTTTAATTATTGCTCTCAGTTTTCTCAACAACAACTGTAAGGTCGGCAAAATTCACTTGCAACGGCATGGCTCCTAAATTAACAATGGCTTTTTTACCTCTTATCTCAGCCAACAAACCAACTTTATTGTTTTGTTTCATCAAAACAAGATCTCCCAATTTAGGCTCACCACCTATTTCTCTGTATTTAGAATCTAACTTGGTCTTTACTTTCTCTTTGACTTGTTTTTCTTTTTGGTTGAAGAGCAATGCATGCAAATTCTTCATCAGCATCTGCTTGTCCTTTTCCGTTGTAGCCCTTCGCCAATCATTGACTGTCTGCTTGAGCTTACGCTCCATATCTTTAAGATAGACCAGCTTTTCTTCTGTAACCTTGTTTTGGTATTTTAGAACTTCTACCTGCTGAGCATGTCGTTCTCTATCAATTTGCTGGGTGAGTGTCTTCTTTAAAGTCTCGTTTTCTTTGACCAACTTTTGTAACTCTTTCTCTCGATTTTCTAATTTCCGTAAATCTTGTTCTGTGCGGTTGAGGAGTTTATCGAGTGTGAAATGATTTTCATCTACCAATTGCTTTGCTCTGTCAATTAAATCTTTGGAAAGTCCAATTCGCTCGGCAATTGCAAATGTGTATGAGCTACCAGGCTTACCTACATTAAGCTTGTACATAGGGAGCAAGCTTTTCTCATCAAATGCCATCGCACCATTGATGATGCCAGGCGTTTTACTCGCCATTACTTTAAGGTTCAAGTAATGGGTGGTAACAATACCGAATGCATGGCGCTTAATCAATTGCTCTAGAAAAACTTCAGCAAACGCACCACC
>JBEBDP010000237.1:0-5837 GCA_041156925.1 Bacteroidota bacterium
ACATCCCATTCATGAGAATAGAGGTAGGGCGTTCTATACATGGGCATCACAACTGATGCTTGATGACCTTTTTCATTTTGAAAACGAGGCAAAGAACCAACCACATCACCCAATCCACCTGCCTTTGCTACAGGATAACATTCAGCACTTACATGTAGAATTTGCATATCAACTCTATGTTTGATTGAAATTAATCTTTTCCAAAACCAGAAACCTCAATAAAAAAGTTTTATAGGTAAATAAATATAATTATTTTGGGGTACTTAAACCAAACTTGCATATGAAACAACAAACAAACTGGTCCCAATTTGGCGTATTGATCACTGTTTTCTTTTTTTGGGGCTTTGTAGCTGCTTCCAATAGCATCTTTATTCCATTTTGTAAGAAGTTCTTCGAACTAGATCAGATACAGTCGCAATTGATTGGTTCAGCATTTTATGGTGCTTATTTCTATGGATCACTTTTGTTGTACTTGTTTTCTGTAGTGAGCGGTACCGACTTATTGAATAAAATAGGTTACAAGAAAGGTATTGTATACGGACTCCTTATATCTGTAGTAGGTGCAATTGCGCTAGCATTTATCAGTGGCTCTGAAAATGCAAGTTTCGGATTGGTGCTTGTTGCTTTCTTCATCATAGCATTAGGTTTTTCTTTACAACAGACTTCTGCTCAGCCATTTGCTGTTGCACTGGGAAGTGAAGAGACTGGAACACACCGTTTAAATATGGGTGGTAGTGTAAACTCGTTTGGTACTTTGTTGGGCCCCCTTGTTGTAAGCTTCTTGCTTTTTGGAAGTATTACAAGTCAGAAGGAAGCCTCTATTGAAAATATCCAGACGCTTTATTTCTTTTTAGCGGGACTATTCATACTAGCATCGTTCATTTTTGCTTATGCTAAATTGCCGAAAACAACTTCTGATGAAAAATTGGAGAAAAGTCCAAAAGCTACCAATCTTCTACTCTTAATTGGTATTGCGTTCTTACCTGTTCTTTTTTCTGATTGGGCAAAAGATGTTACCGGTGTTAGCAAGAGTATCATCATCTTCAGTTCACTTGCTGTTATTTTATTGCTTCTTTTTGTTGCTATGGGAATGGCTAAGAAAAACCCAGATGGATGGGGAGCTATGGCATATCCGCAATTGGTGTTGGGTATGATTGCCATTTTCATTTATGTGGGCGTTGAAGTAACCATTGATAATAATTTTGGTGCACTCTTAAAAAAGAATGCATTTGGTGGTTATGATGAATCACATATATCACATTTGATTTCCTTGTATTGGGGTTCAATGATGATTGGTAGGTGGACTGGCGCTGTGAGTGTATTCAATTTCAGCAAGAAGATGAAACGCATCATGGTTATTGTGGTTCCTTATGTGGCATTTGGAGTTATTTTGCTTGTTAACCTCATCAAGGGTAACAATGTAAGCGAATTTCTTCCCTACCCATTCTGTATTGCAATTGCTGTGATTGCCTTTTTGTATGCTGAAGAAAAGCCAGTTAAATTACTGCTTACTGTATCTATTCTAGGATGCGTTGCGATGGCAATTGCGTTGACCAATACCGGTATGATTGCCAATTTTGCAATCATCAGCTGTGGTATTTGTTGCTCCGTAATGTGGCCTTGTATTTTCGCCTTGGGCGTAAATGGTATTGGTAAATACCAAAGCCAAGGTTCTGCCTTTTTGATTATGATGATTCTTGGAGGCGCCATCATTCCGCCAATGCAGGGTGCGGTTATTGATATGGAAACAAGTGCAGATCCAAATGTTTATACCTTTACACAACTATCATACATTGTTCCATTGTTATGCTTTGCGTATCTTGCATGGCACGCTATTCAAACAAGGAATGTGTTGAAAAAACAAGGACTTGATGTTGATGCACAGGTTGCTGCATCACACTAAAATAATAAAGCATGAGTGTACAAGAAAAGTTGGCCATAGGCATAGATATTGGTGGTACTGGAACCAAATATGGTATTGTTGACAGAGACGGTAATGTATTGTTCTCTGGAGAAATGTCTACAAAAAAACACAAGGAAATCGAGCTTTTCATTGATGAGCTTCATTCTCATTTAAAAGTCTTGATCGATCAAGCAGGTGGATTAGGTAGAATGTTGGGTATTGGCGTTGGTGCACCTAATGGTAATTTTTACAGTGGCACAATAGAGTATGCGCCAAATTTACCATGGAAGGGGATTATTCCTCTTGCAAAGATAATGAGTGAAAAATTCAACTTACCTGTCACCCTCACCAATGATGCCAATGCTGCAGCGATTGGTGAAATGATGTATGGTGCAGCTAAGGGTATGAAGGATTTCATCATGATTACATTAGGTACAGGCGTTGGAAGTGGAATTGTAGCAAATGGACAATTGATTTATGGTCATGATGGATTTGCTGGTGAGTTAGGACATACCATTGTAATTCCAGATGGAAGATTGCATGAAGGTACAGGCAAGAAAGGTTCTCTTGAGAGTTATGCCTCTGCTACTGGTGTTCGTCTTACTTCATTGGAGTTATTGGAAAACAGCAATGAAGAAAGTTTATTGAGAAATGTAAACAAAGATGAACTTGACTCAAAAGCAGTATACGAAGCAGCAATCAAGGGCGATAAACTAGCCCAAGAAATATTTGAATATACCGGTAAGATTTTGGGATTGGCTTTGGCTAATGCGGTGATGTTTAGCAGTCCGGAAGCCATCATTCTTTTTGGTGGTTTAACAAAAGCAGGTGATCTTATATTAAAGCCTACCAGAAAAAATATGGAAGAGAACCTGATTCAGGTTTTCCAAAACAAAGTCAAGATTTTGGTAAGCCACCTAAAGGAATCAGATGCAGCAATATTAGGAGCCAGTGCCTTGGTTTGGGAAAAAGAATAATTTTAAGCTAAACGCATCGCTTTTTCTTGCTCCCATTGTGTCTTACCATATCCTGGTATGACATGCTTTTCACTGTGGTAAGAAGATCTTACTAATGGTCCAGATTCCACATAGTCGATACCAAGACCGTAACCTACTTCTTTGTATTCCATGAATTCATCAGGATGAACAAAACGCTGAACGGGTAAATGTTTTTTGGTGGGCTGAAGGTATTGTCCAATTGTAACCACATCAATCCCGTTATCAGCCAAATCTTTCATGGTCTGGATTACTTCTTCTTTGGTCTCGCCCAATCCAAGCATGATGCCTGATTTAGTGCGCATACCGCCTTGTTTGAGCTTTCGCAACACTTCCATGCTTCTCCAATATTTCGCTTGAATTCTCACTTTTCTAGTAAGCTGTTCTACCGTCTCAATATTATGAGAAACTACCTCAGGGGCTGCATCAATGACTCTTTGAATTTGATCATCTATCCCCTTGAAATCAGGTATCAAAGTTTCAAGTGTTGTATCTGGATTTAAGGCTTTAACAGCTTTGATGGTATTGTACCAAATAGTGCTACCACCATCTGGTAGTTCATCACGGTCAACAGATGTAATGACCGCATGTTTAACTTTCATTAAATTAATGGCCTCAGCTACACGTTGTGGTTCGTCCCAATCAACTGCATCCGGTCTACCTGTTGCAACGGCACAAAAACCGCAGCTTCTGGTACAAACATTTCCTAAAATCATGAAAGTAGCTGTTCCTGCACCCCAGCATTCGCCCATATTGGGACAATTACCACTTTCGCAAATGGTATGTAATTTATGGGTATCTACTAGCGATCTTACATGCTTATACCCTTCGCCAACTGGGAGTCTGACCCTCAACCAATCCGGTTTCTTTTGTCGGGGTTCCTGTTCATTAACAACAGCGTTAGTTCCACAACTCATAATTCAACAATTGGATGCAAAGTTACATTACTTGCGGTTACCAAAAACCAAACCGATATAGCCTGTGGGAAAGAAAGATTTTCCAGGGTTATCAACCATCTGAACAACCTTTTTACTGTAATATTCAGCACTAAAACCAAATTCGATAGCAGAAACAACCTGATTAAACCTGGCCCAATCGAAGCGTAAACCTGCTTTGGCATATGCTCCTGGATTAAATTTCATTTCATTCCAACCTTTTTGCAAACCAGTTCCACCAATGATGGCATCTGGATTCAGAAATTGGGTACGATTTTGCTCAGTGAACTTAATCTTCACATTTACTGGTGTTGCATTGAATTCTAAATAATAGGGTCTTTCTAAACCAGCACTAAACCCTCCAAGAAAAACAAAATAGGCGGCAACACCATTTTTATTGGTCTTTCCTCCTATCATGATTTGCTTACCTACACCTGCTTTAGCCTGATAAAAAATATTTTGCTTGCCAAATACAAAAGGTCTTCCAAATACCACAAAACCTGAGTTAGAGAAGCTTGTCGTTCCTTGTTTTTCTTCTTTGGGATGTCTTTTCTCAGATAATTCTAATTGGACAATCGTAGACTTATAGGGTGTCTTCATCCAACCTTTTTCAAACAAAATACCATAACCATCGTGGTTGACCTTGAGACTGAAAATATTGTGTTTAGCAAAAGCTGGAACACCCTCCTCTTCGTTCCTGATGATTTCATTGATTCTGTTTTTCTTTTGAAGCTTTTCTTCTCTTTTTTGCTCAAATTGACTTGCTGTACGCTGACCAAAAGAGTATGTGAGTAAGAAAAAAGAAAATATGAAAATGGTGACCTGCTTTACCATAAAAGGATGATGTTGTGTAAATTTATAAAAAAAAGCATGACTTCAACTGTAACCTATAGCGGAGAATTGAGAACTTTAGCAACCCATTTGCAATCTGGCTCTTCTTTTGAAACAGATGCACCAACAGATAACCAAGGAAAAGGGGCCAGATTTTCACCCACAGACTTAATTGGCACCTCTTTGGCCTCTTGCATGATTACTACAATGGCTATTAAAGCAAAAGATCTGGAACCTAAACTTATTGGCGTAAAAGCGGAAACTGAGAAAATCATGACTGGCGTCCCAAGAAGAAAAATTGGTGGCATCAACATTACCTTTCATTGGGTGGGAGGAATTCAGTTTACACAAGAGGAAAAAGTCCGTCTTGAAGAAATTGCTTGGACTTGTCCGGTTAAAGAAAGTATTCACCCAGACATCACCTTGAATGTGAATTTTAATTGGTAAACCCTTCTTTAACTGCATTACCTCTCACACAAGATTCGCATTTCAGCCTAATACAATTTCGCACATACAATTCGTGTAAAGATTGGGTATCAATAATCGACTTTGCTCGAAATCCAAGTAATGTAAAGGATTGAACCAATGCATCATCCTCAGGTTTCAATGCCATAAGCCATTGCATTGCTTTTTGTGTAATAGAAACATCGCAATGTGTTTGTCCGTAACCCAGTAATATTGGTATAAATGCATGTAGAATTGTTTGTTGTCTTAAGGAATAACCAATTTCTTTTACATGTTCAACTGAGATCTTGTCGAAAAGAAAATGATTGCTCCAATAAGGATGAGGAACTATATTAAAAAGTTCAACCAAATCCTTGATTTCTTCAATTTGTAATAGCGTATTAAAAAGCGACATATGATGATGAAAAAATGCTGAAAGCTGAGCTATTCTTACTGTTGGAAAATTCCTAGGCCGCATTCTCAAAAATTTCATTTTTTCATCAACCGGAATTAACCCGTGGCGTTGACTAAGCATCTGATAATTATTGAACAACGTTTTAGGATGTTCATCCTTAAAATCATTTTGTAGCAGAGATGATTGCCCCATGAAAAGTGATTCAATCAATTCTTTATCATATGCGTAAAGTCGCATTACATGAATAGGAATAGAGAGGAATAACTTTTCGAAACTATCAGCATTGGTTGATCTTCCAAATGACCTGAAAATCA
>JBEBDP010000238.1:0-3742 GCA_041156925.1 Bacteroidota bacterium
CCAGTAGTTAACCCTGGGTTCAAAATAATCAACGGAGATATCAAAGATGAAAATTTATTGCGCGAAATCATTCCGCAGTTTGATGCCATAGTTTCTTGTATGCCTTATAACTTGAATCTACCCATTGCAAAAATTGCTCACGCAAATGGTAAGCATTATTTTGATTTAACAGAAGATGTACCAACCACACAAGCAATTTTGGAAATGTCAGCTACTGCTAAAGGCGCTATGGCTCCGCAATGCGGACTAGCACCCGGACTCATCGGCATCATTGGATCGGATCTCGCAAAAAGATTTACAAAATTACGCGACATAGAATTAAGAGTAGGTGCACTACCCATGTATCCAAATGGCTTAATGGGATATTCTTTTACATGGTCGCCTGCAGGTGTAATCAATGAATACATTAACGATGCAGAAGTCATTCACAATGGTGTTCGTAAAATGGTGCCGTCATTAGACGGACTAGAACATATTAATATTGAGGGAAGAGATTATGAAGCATTCAGCACATCAGGTGGCTTAGGCACCATGTGTGAAACATATCAAGGAAAAGTAGATACACTCAATTATAAAACCATCCGCTATCCTGGCCATGCAAAATTGATGCGCTTTCTTTTGTATGAATTGATTCTAAAAGAAAAAAGAGAACTAGTTGAAGAGATTCTAACTGAAGCAAAACCTCCAGTAGCAGAGGATGTTGTTATTGTATATGCAGTGGTAGAAGGATGGAAAAAAGAAGGACTTGCAAGAGAAGAATACTATCGCTCTTTTCATCCGATAGAAGTAGATGGACAACAATGGCGTGCAATATCTTGGACAACTGCAGCATCAATTGCAGCTGTAGTTGAAATGGTTGCAGATGGCAAACTGCCTCAACAAGGATTTATCAAGCAAGAGGACATCGACTTCAATGCGTTTTTGGCAACGACCAATGGCGCATTTTTCAAATCTTAATTTCATTCAAATCGTTTATATGGATTTCTCACTTCAATCACTTGGCTTGGCATCAATGAACAACGGTGTATTCACAGGCGTCCAACATTGGAAAGGCAATGGTGCTATTTTAGAATCTATTTCACCTGTCGATGGAAAAGTAATTGCCTCTACACATTTTGCCAATGAAGATAACTATCAAAAAGTAGTTGAAACTGCATCTGTTGCTTATAAAGAATGGAGCAAAATACCTGCACCAAAAAGAGGAGAGATTATAAGATTGATTGGCGAAGAGTTACGAAAACACAAAGATGATTTAGGCAGATTGGTAAGTTATGAAATGGGCAAAAGTTTACAAGAGGGATGGGGTGAAGTACAAGAGATGATCGATATCTGTGATTTTGCAGTAGGATTATCAAGACAACTATACGGCCTGACCATGCATTCTGAAAGACCATCACACAGGATGTATGAACAATATCATCCACTAGGGGTAGTTGGCATTATCTCTGCATTTAATTTCCCAGTCGCCGTATGGTCTTGGAACACCATGATAGCATGGGTTTGCGGGAATACTTGTATTTGGAAACCATCCGAAAAAGCTCCTCTTTCCGCGATCGCTTGTCAGCTGATTGTGAACAAAGTATTTGCAGAACATCAAGTACCAGAAGGCGTTTCTTGTCTCATCATCGGAGATGCTGCAGTAGGAGAAATGATGTCCAATGATACAAGAATTCCTCTAGTATCTGCAACGGGTTCAACCAGAATGGGCAAGGCAGTCGGCACTGCTGTAGCACAAAGATTAGGAAGAAGTCTACTAGAACTTGGTGGTAACAATGCAATAATTGTTTCTAAGGAAGCCGACCTAAATCTAGTGATTCCTGCAGTAGTATTTGGTGCTGTTGGCACAGGAGGTCAGCGTTGTACTACTACCAGAAGATTGATTGTTCATTCTGCTATTTACGAAGAAGTAAAATCAAGATTAATCAAAGCATACAGCCAACTTAAAATTGGCAACCCACTTCTTACCGAAAACCATGTTGGTCCACTTATTGATACCCAAGCCGTCCATGCCTTTACACATGCCATCTCAACAGCACAAATTGAGGGAGGAAGATTACTAACAGGAGGCGATGTATTAGGTGGTACTGGCTTTGAATCTGGTTGTTATGTAAAACCAGCCATCATTGAAATGAAAGAGCAAACAACAATTGTGAAAGAGGAAACGTTTGCACCCATTTTATACCTCCTTCAATATGAAACAATAGATCAGGCTATTGCATTACAAAATGATGTACCACAGGGACTCTCATCAGCCATCTTCACATTGAATCTTCGTGAAGCAGAACAATTCTTGTCTGTAGCAGGTTCAGATTGCGGTATTGCCAATGTAAACATAGGTACAAGTGGTGCAGAAATTGGTGGCGCATTTGGCGGAGAAAAAGCAACTGGCGGTGGAAGAGAAAGTGGATCTGATAGTTGGAAAGCCTATATGCGAAGACAAACCAATACCATCAACTACGGTACAGCCATGCCATTGGCACAAGGTATTCGATTTGAGCTCTAACTATTTTTAAATTATTTTTTCTAGCAGTATGCTAGTTGTCAACAAGTTACAAATCAAGGTAGACATATTTATAAAATGTGTAGATTTTGCAATAGGAAGTGGTGAGAAAAAATATTAGTTTTATGCAATCCCAAACTAACATCCCCCCTACCATGTTTAAAAGACTTACGTTCTTTTCCATTCTCTTTATATATGTAAGCCTGCAAACGTTTGCGCAACAACAAAACTTCTGGACAGAACACAGTGTTGGTCCGGTAACTATAAGCAAAGTAGCTACCAGATCAAACTTCCCGACCAATTACAAATTGTTCGACGCAAATTTAAGCGCCATACAACAATACCTTTTGTCGGCAGCAGATGCCCGTACAACTAATTTTGTTTTTACACTACCTAATGCTGATGGCATTTTAGAAGAATTCGAACTGGTTGAAGCTTCAAATTTTGAACCTGCACTTCAAGCAAAATATACCAACATCAGATCTTTTTCAGGTAAGGGCATAACTGATAAAAATGCATCTGTTAAACTGAGTATATCCCCTAATGGTATTCAAACAATGGTGGTTAGAGATGGAAAAGAAGAAGAATATATTGAACCATATTCTTCTGATAATCTTACCTACTCTGTTTTTAAATCACAACGCAAACCCGGACAAGCTCCCTGGATGTGTTCTACAGTCGATAATAAATTAGCATCTGCCCTAAATCAACTTGTAACAGATCAACCCATCGGAATCGCCAGTTCTGCAGGTAGCTTAAAAATCTTACGACTTGCACTATCCTGTAATGGCGAGTACGCAAATTATTTTGGAGCTACTGCACCTACTGTTGATGGTGAAGGAAGAGTGCTGGCTGCTTTCAATGCAACACTAACCAGATGCAACGGTATTTTTGAAAAAGACCTAGCCATTCACTTAAGTTTAATCCCTTTAACCACTTCTGTTATATACTACAACCCCGGAACTGATCCTTACTCATCAATGTCATTATGGGGGAGCCAACTACAAACTACACTTACCAGTATTATAGGTGAAGCCAATTACGATATTGGTCACCTATTTGGTAGTACAGGAGGTGGGGGTAATGCAGGATGTATAGGCTGTGTTTGTAACAACGGAAAAGGCAGCGCATATACTTCTCCAGCTGATGGCATTCCGCAGGGAGATAATTTTGACATCGACTATGTAGTTCACGAATTCGGCCACCAATTAGGAGCCAACCATACCTTTTCAATGAGCACAG
>JBEBDP010000239.1:0-5688 GCA_041156925.1 Bacteroidota bacterium
TGATACCATCGAAAAGCAGTTCCATGTCCTCAATGCTGTCGATTGCCACACCAACCTTACCAACTTCACCTTCTGACAAAGGATGGTCGCTATCGTACCCAATTTGCGTAGGAAGGTCAAACGCCACACTTAGTCCGGTTACCCCTTGAGCCAAAAGGAATTTATACCGCTTATTGCTTTCTTCCGCAGTAGAAAAACCAGCATATTGCCTCATGGTCCAGTGTTTCCCCCTGTACATGTCCTCCTGAATACCCCTTGTGAATGGAAATTGACCTGGAAGGGGTTCTTGTTCAGGGAGGTCTGAAGCGGAATAGACCTTATTGATGACAATGCCTGAATCGTTTTTGTGTATTTCTTTCATACCTATGGCTTACAACAAATGTAAGTCATGGGTGTTGAATAATGGATTTGATAAATGTTATTAATTTTGCAATATGGAGATGAAGACTGAAATACCGGTGAAGCTGACAAAAACAGCAACTGAAGAGCTAAGAAGGCTATTTGATAACAGAGAGCAGGGAAGCAACAAAATGCTGAGGATTGGTGTAAAAGGGGGTGGTTGTTCTGGCTTTAGTTATATACTAGAAATGGACGAGCAGAAGGAGAGAGATGAGGTTTTTGAAATCGAGGGTATACCTTGTCTGATTGATCCTGCCCATGGTATGTATTTATATGGGATGGAAATTGATTGGAAGAGCGGGTTGGATGCAAGAGGATTTGTGTTTAATAATCCCAATGCTGCTTCCACTTGTGGATGTGGCACTTCCTTCGCAGTTTAAATCATTTGAATTTATTTAAAATAAAAAAGAGGGAATTGCTTCCCTCTTTTTTTATGTAAGTTGTTTTACTTTATTTTTTTCCTTTATCAGCAGAACCCAAAGGTTTGCTCTTAGCGATATCAATCAACACAGGAGATGCAACGAAGATGGTAGAGTATGTACCAGAAATTACACCCACCAACATTGCGAATGCGAAACCTCTTGTTACTTCACCACCAAAGATGAATAGGATCAAGATGGTTAAGAATACAGTGAGAGAAGTCATGATGGTTCTGCTCAATGTTTCATTGATTGACTTGTTGATGATTTCAGTCTTAGTAGCACCACGCATTTTTGCGCTGTATTCCCTGATTCTGTCAAATACAATTACAGTATCGTTCATAGAGAAACCAATTACAGTCAGAATCGCTGCAATAAAGTGCTGGTCAATTTCCAATGGGAAAGGAACTACACCTCTCATGAAAGAGAAAACTGCAAGTGTAACGAATACGTCGTGCAAGGTTGCTATGATTGTACCGATTGAATATCTCCAGTCGCGGAAACGCAAGAAGATATACAAGAAGATTGCAATAACTGCTAGGATAGTCGCTTGAACCGCACCCTTTTTCAAGTCATCAGAAATGGATGGTTGAACAGTTTGAGAACTTTGCTTATAATCTTTCTTGAAATCTGCATAGGTAACATTTGCTGGTAGACTTTCTTTTAGTCCACTGAACAAAGTAGCTTCTACAGAAGAGTCTGCGCTCTTGCTTGGATTGTCCATCATGAAAGCTGTAGTGATGTTCAATGTTTTGTCGTCACCAACAGTTTTGATAATTGGAGCTTCACCAAAAGCTGATTTCAATGATTCTCTAACTTTATTTACATCAGCTGGCGCATCAAACTTAACAGTGTAGCTTCTACCACCTTTGTATTCAACACCTTGATCGAATCCGTTGAATAGAGAACCAACACCCAAGATCAATACTATAGTTGAAGTGATATAAGCAAACTTTCTAAATTCAATGAACTTGAAGTTTGCGTTCTTGAAGATATTCTTGCTGAGGGTTGTGAAATATTTGAACTCTCTGTTCTTGCTTGTCCAGTAGTCAGTAATCAATCTTGAAATCATGATACCGCAGAACAAAGAAAGAAGAATACCCAAAATCTGAGTAGTTGCAAATCCAAGAATCGGACCTAATCCAAAATAGAAAAGGATGATTGCTGTGATAAGCGTTGTGAAGTGAGCGTCCAATACTGGGGCCATCGATAATTTATAACCTTCGGCTACAGCCAGTTGGTAACTTCTCTTGAAGCTCAATTCATCTTTGATACGCTCGAAAATAACCACGTTTGTATCCACTGCCATACCAATGGTCAATACTAGACCCGCAATACCTGGAGCAGTCAATGTTGCACCCATTGCGCTAAGTACACCTACAGTGAACAACAAGTTCAAGATAAGCGAGATGTTCGCTACCCAACCACCAGTGTTGTAGTAAGCAACCATCAAGATGAAGATGATCAAAAATGAAATACCAAAAGATATACTTCCACCTTCGATAGCATCAGCACCGAGGGTTGGTCCAACTACCTGCTCTTGTACAATTTTAGCAGGAGCGGGGAGTTTACCTGATTGTAAGATATTAGCAAGGTCTTGAGCTTCTTCAATGGTAAAGTTTCCGCTGATTTCTGAGTTACCAGTGGTAATCGGACTGATTACATTTGGTGCAGAATAAACAAGATTGTCAAGAACAATGGCGATTGGTTTACCTACGTTGTTGGTAGTCATTTCACCCCAAGTTCTTTCACCTTGCTTGGTCATCAACATTTTGATGGCAGGGCGACCTCTATCGTCAAAATCTTGAGATGCTTGCTGAACGCCATCACCTTCCAATTTTGCTTTATCAGATCCTTCAACTGTTTTCAAAGCATAAACAGCAACTACATCGCTTTTTACACCTTGTTCATTTGTTTCAGGAATACCGAAAGCAAAACGAACATTTCCAGGGAACTGGCTTCTAACATTTTCAATAGCCATGTATTCACTGAATACCGCTGTATCACGCGTTGAAATAAAACCGAGGTTTGGAGCAAAGCTCATTCTTCCTTGTGCATCCTGTTGTGGAGGAATAGGTTGGAAGATAGAGAAGAAAGATTTTGAAGCTGGTTTAACTGTATCTTTTTTTACTGGTGCAGTCTTTACTAATTCACCAATGGTAGCCGACTTAGTTGTGTCAACTGTTGCTTTTGTATCAGCCGCTGCAACTTCTGCTTTAGCAGTATCTGTGCTGCCAGATGTACCATCGTAGTATGCACGTAGTGCCTGTTCAGCATCTGTAAAAGGCTTGTCAAGCTCAGCTATGTTATAAAGCTCCCAAAACTGGAGGTTAGCTGTTGCTTGTAAATATTTTCTTACACGCTCAGGGTCATCTTTTACACCAGGAAGTTCAACGGTGATGATACCCTTTGTTTTGTCGAGTTGGATATTAGGTTGCGCAACACCAAACTGGTCGATACGCTTTTGCAATACATTGAAAGTATTGTCGATTGCACCTTCTGCAGATGACTGAAGTTTTGCAATAACATCATTATCGTTGTCTTCTAGCTTGATGTTTTTGTTGCCTGTGCCAGCAAACAAGGTTGCCAAACGACCATTAGGGTTCTGTGCTTTATAAGCTTCAGCAAACAAGCTGATGAAGTCTTCATCGCTGGTAACTTTCAAGCGGTTGGCTTCTTTGATTGCATTGTTAAGGGCAGGATCTTTAGGATTAATAGCCAAAGACTTCAGTAATCCTTCTAATTCTACTTCAAGGGTAACACTCATACCGCCTTGAAGGTCAAGACCTAAATTAAGTTCTTGTTCTTTTGCTTTTTGGTAGCTGATGGCTCCAGTAACACCATAAGTAACCGTTGTTTCACGAGTACTGTCCAATAGTCTGCGATACCTTTTGTTGAATTCCAATTCCTTGGTCTCTGTATCAGCATTAGGGAAATTGGCTTTTACAAAAGCCTGTGCTTTTTCTTCCTGCTTGCCTTCATGGTTACGTACCACTAAAGTGAAGTGGAGTTGGTAAATAGAGATCAGGATCAGTGCTACCGCAAAAAAACGAACCAAACCTTTCAGTTGCATATCAAAACTTGTTTACGCTTAAAAATGAAACCCGACAGGGTCGGGGCGGGCAAAGATAGGGTTT
Source organism: Bacteroidota bacterium (assembly GCA_041156925.1). Lineage (GTDB taxonomy): Bacteria > Bacteroidota > Bacteroidia > Chitinophagales > Chitinophagaceae > Pollutibacter. The sequence continues at coordinate 3,956 of JBEBDP010000239.1, forward strand.
TTTACCCTCAAATCATATTGGAATTAGCCTCAGTTTTTTTACCTTTGCAGCAAATTTTTAAGCATGAAACTTTCTTCTCGCCTCGACCTGTTTGCAGAGCCAGAAACACTCAAAATGGCAAAATTAGGCCGTGAGCTTAGGGCTAAGGGTATTGATGTGATCGATTTGTCATTGGGAGAACCCGATTTTGACACGCCAAATCACATCAAAGAAGCCTTGAAGAAAGCTGTAGACGACAATTACAGTCACTATACCCCAGTAGCAGGGTATCCTGATTTGAGAGAAGCAGTTTGCACCAAATTGAAGCGCGATAATAACCTAGAGTACAAGCCTGAGAATATTTTGGTGTCAACCGGTGCCAAGCAGAGTTTGGCCAATGTGGTTATGGCTATTGTAAGCAAAGGCGACGATGTGGTTATCCCAACACCATATTGGGTGACTTACTCGGAGATTGTAAAATTGGCAGAAGGTAAGGTGACCTTGGTTAGAACTTCAATTGAAAATAAATACAAGCTAACAGCTGCAGAGTTAGAAGCGGCAATCAAACCAGAAACCCGTTTGTTTATCTTCTCTTCCCCTTGTAATCCAAGCGGATCTGTTTATACCAAAGATGAATTGGCTGCTTTGGCTGAAGTTTTCAAAAAACATCCAGATGTATTTATTATCTCTGATGAGATTTATGAGTATATCAATTTTGTAGGAAAGCATGAAAGTATTGCTCAGTTCGAAGAACTTAAAGATAGAATCATCATCATCAACGGATTGAGTAAGGGTTATGCCATGACGGGATATCGTCTTGGTTATATTGCTGCACATCCAGATGTAATCAAAGCTTGTGAAAAATTACAAGGTCAGTATACCAGTGGTGCCAATGCTGTAACCCAGCGTGGTGCAATTGAGGCACTTACAGGAGACTTAAGACCATCTGTTGAAATGAATACAGAGTTTGGTCGCAGAAGAGAAAGAATGTTGCAACTCATCAAAGCTATCCCTGGCATTCAAATTGCTGAACCAGATGGAGCATTCTATGTGTTTCCAGTGGTGACTGCTTATTTCGGCAAAAAGAATGGCGAAGAAGTAATTAAGGATGCAGATGATTTGTGTATGTATCTTCTCAATACAGCTCACGTATCAACTGTAACTGGTAGAGCATTTGGTGAACCTACATGTATCAGAATTTCTTTTGCCAATAGCATGGAAAAGATTGAAGATGCAATGAGTAGAATCAGTGCTGCTCTTGCGAAGTTGGCGTAAATATTCATGATTCCCCTCCTTGTTAAGGAGGGGTGGATCACAAGAGCGAAGCGATTGTGAGACGGGGTGGTAAAATTGACTTTACCACGCAATTCCATAGTCTTCACCATGGTTGCTCGATCCTCCCCAGAGAGATCCATGTTTCCAGTCGAACCATATCGCATTGATGGGTCCAGATGTTCTATCATCAAAACTCATCTTGTAGCCCATTGCCTGTAAGGCAGTCCTGATGGATGCTGGTGTGCTATCATGCAATAAAATATTACCTGCTCTAGGTTTTCTATCGTCTACTTTGGTGCCGCCTAAGGAAAGCCACAACTGATTGGAATTGATGTTTGCCGCTTCTGATGCACGTTGTACAGTCATATCAAACTCAACCATGTTGAGGAAAAACTGAAGTAGGTTTTGGTCTTGTGTATCACCACCCTGAACAGCAAATGACAGGAATGGTTTTCCGTCTTTCATTGCAAAACTTGGGG